>NZ_JAXUNN010000036.1:0-64921 GCF_037235575.1 Congzhengia sp.
TGTGGAAATGGTAACCACCTGCCACGGAATAAATTTTCCGCTGTTTTGCAGCGCCGTCTTTGCAGCAAATTCCAGCCCGCCGCAGCAGGGCACCTCCATGCGGACAACCGTCACGCTTTTTATATTGTTTTCACGGATAATTTCCGTCAGTTTTTCGGCATAGTCGCCGTCGTCTAACTTCGGGCAGCCAATCAGCGTTACCTTGTTCTTCATAAAATCAGCGTGGAAATTACCATAGGCATATGCCGTGCAGTCCGCTGCTATCAAAAGATTTGCATTTTCAAAATAGGGCGCGTTTATAGGAACCAGCTTAATTTGAACCGGCCACTGGTTCAGCTGGGAACAAACAGCCTGGGCAGATGCGGCTTCAGCCTTGCGCTCCGGCGCTTCCCTGTTTAGCCGTTTCACCTGCGTGCCGGGACAGCCGCAGGCGAGCTTGTTTGCCTGTTCCTTGTTTTTCAAAACCGCCTGCTCATCATAAGCCGCCGCCTCACGCTCAACAAAAGAAATTGCGTCTGTTGGACAAACAGGAAGGCAGTCACCCAGCCCGTCGCAATAGTCATCCCGCAAAAGCTTCGCCTTGCCGTTTACCATGCCAATGGCTCCCTCGTGGCATGCCTGGGCACACAAGCCGCAGCCGTTGCATTTTTCTTCATCAATATGAATAATTTTTCGAATCATGTTTCATTCCTCCTGTAATTTCTTGACTTTTCAATCTGATTATACTATAATCAATTAAAAAAGTACGTTGTTAAAACAACGAAAAGAGGATTTTTATGATCAATTATTCTTTGCTTTCAAACACCATTTTATTTCGCGGAATTGCGCCGGAAGAAATTGCATCCATGCTCAAGTGTCTGGGCGGCAAAACAAAGCGTTTTCAAAAAGACAGCGTCATTTACCCGGCAGGCGGGTTTGCCAAGGCAATGGGCGTGGTGCTTTCGGGCGGCGTAAACATTGAGCAGGGAGATATTTGGGGCAACTGCGCCATCATCGGCAACATCGGCCCCTATGAAACCTTTGCCGAAACCTATGCCTGCCTGCAAAGCGAACCAATGCCCGTCAGCGTCACAGCCGCCGTGTCAACCGAAGTTTTGTTCTTAGAAATCAGAAAAATGATTGACACCTGCACCTCCGCCTGTCCTTTTCACAGCCGCTTGATTCACAATCTGCTGTGGGCCATGGCAGAAAAAAATTTAATGCTCACCCGCAAAATGAACCATATCACGCCCAAGTCCATCCGGGCGCGGCTGCTTTCATACCTGTCCGGCGAGGCGGTGCGCCGCGGGAGCTATCAGTTTAACATTCCCTTTAACCGCCAGCAGCTGGCAGACTACCTGTCTGTTGACCGCAGCGCCCTTTCAAACGAGCTGTCCAAATGCAAGCGCGACGGGCTGTTGGATTTTTATAAAAACTCCTTCAAATTAAAGGTTTAGTCTTGTTTCTTTTGCTGTCTTTCGTTCACCAGCGTCACATTCCCCTGCCCGTCGGTGATAAATTCCGCCGGCCCGGTTGTTTTCGGCAAGCTGCCCAAGGCCGCTGCGTCCAAGCGGGACAAAAGCTGTTTTACCACCTGTCTTTCGTGCCGCTCTCTTTCATAGTCAGCGGTTCTGTCCGCCATCGGGTCATAAACCTCGCTTGTAACGCAAACGCCGCAAATTGTGTGCCTGCTCAAAGGCAATCCCCCCTTTTTATTTAAAATATGAACGAAAAACGATAATAAGACGGCAGCGGAAAAAATAAAATGGATATATACCCAAAACGGAGGCCAAACCATGAAAAATGCCTGCGCATATATCCGTGTTTCCACAGAAGACCAAACGGAATATTCTCCCGACGCACAGCTCGCCGCAATTAAAGCCTACTGCAAAACAAACGGCTACCGCCTGCTGCCGGAATACATTTTTGCCGACGAGGGCAAAAGCGGCCGGGTAGCAAAAAAGCGGCCCGCATTTATGAAAATGATTGCCGCAGCCAAGTCCACCCCGAAGCCCTTTGACGTGATTTTGGTACACAAGTTCGACCGGTTTGCCCGAAACCGCACCGACAGCGTGGTTTACAAATCACTGCTGCAAAAAGAGTTCTCAATCAGCGTCATATCCGTCACCGAAACCATTGAAAACAACAAAATGTCCATCATTATGGAAAGCATGTTAGACGCCATGGCGGAATATTACTCCATTAATCTGGGTGAAGAGGTAAAAAAGGGCATGACGCAAAAGGCCGCCCGGGGCGAGCCGCTCACCACTGCCCCCTTTGGCTACCAAATGGTAAATAAGCGGCTGGTGCCTGTCAGCGCCGAGGCCGAGCTTGTAAAATTCATGTTCCGCACGTTTATAAAAACAAAAAACTACCGTGCCCTGGCAGAAACGCTGAACGAAAAAGGCGTTAAAACCCGCCGGGGCAACCGGTTCGAGTCCCGGGCGGTGGAATATATCTTAAAAAATCCTGTTTACTGCGGATATATCCGCTGGAACCCCGCCGGGCGCACCCGCCGAAACTACAGCCACCCAGACCTGATGGTAGTGAAAGGAACGCACGCCCCATTAGTGTCTGAAGATGTGTTCCGTGCCGCGCAGGACGCCATGTATGAAATTAAAAAACGGTATCCGCCTCACAGGGGCAAATCTGCGGAAGCCAAAACAAAATCTCACTGGCTTACAGGGCTGGTGCGCTGCGGCACATGCGGCGGCGCAATGGTAAACAGCAACGGTTACTTTGTTTGCAATGGCTATGTCCGCGGAAAATGCACAGAAAGAAACGCAATTCATAAAGATGTTCTAAGTGAAATCGTTTTAACCAAGCTAAAGCAGGACTTCCACAAAACCCACACCTTTGCGTATGCTCCGCCTAAAAAAAGCGCCACAGAAAATGTCGAAACCGGTATCAGCCATCTAACACTCCGGCTCGCCCGGGCAAAAGACGCATACCTTGCCGGCGTGGACACCTTAGAGGAATATACTGAAAATAAAACTTGGTTAACAGCCGCCCTTGAAACCGAAAAGAACCGGCTGTCACGCCTTAGCGGTGATGCGCCTGCCGTTTCGTTTTACGGTCAGTTTTCCTACCTGCACCCGCCGTTTGGCGGTGGAGCCAGCGCTGGGCTGTTTCTGAAATCTATCACCTACAGCAAGCAAAAATCGCAGCTTTCCATCGCTTATTTCTTGTATTAAGCTTTTTTTATATCAAACGCCGTCCGGCGGTCCTGACGGTGAAATGGGCGCATCCATGCGTTATCTTTCCCAGCGTTTTGCAATGCAGAACGACGAAGTGAAAGCCATTTTAAACGACATTGGCACAGAAGAATTGGCGCACCTTGAAATGGTGGGATCCCTCGTACATCAGCTGACAAAAAATGCAACTTCTTCTGAAATTGAAAACAGTCCCTTTGCAACCTATTTCATTGACCACGGCAAGGGCGTTTGGCCCACCTCTGCCGCAGGCCAGGCATTTACCTCAATGAGTTTTGCAGTAAAGGGCGACCCGATTACAGACCTTGTTGAAGATTTGGCAGCAGAACAAAAAGCAAGAACAACCTATGACAACATTTTAAGGGTTTCGGATGACCCCGACGTAAACCGCGTTATCTCCTATTTAAGAATGCGTGAAGTGGTTCATTTTCAAAGATTTGGCGAAGCGCTGGACATTGTTCAGTCTCAATGTAAAAAATAGAGAAACCAAAAAAGGGCAAGCCTCAGAAGTAAAAAATCACTGATTGAGGCCACGCCCTTTTTAACTTTTATTAAAAACAGATACAAAAATCCCCCTTACCGCGTTTATGCATTTCGTTTCGGGTTATCCGAACGGCCGACAAGGTAATCAAGAGATATGTCGTAAAAGTCAGCAAGCGCAATTATCGGTTCATGTTGGGGTTATTCGTTCTTCCGACAAGATAGTCGATTGAAACATCAAAATAATCAGCCAAAGCTATCAGCATTTCGTAATTTGGCTTTCGCTCATCTAATTCGTAATTCTGAATTCCGCGCTCACTCGCCCCAACCTCAATTCCAAGTTGCCTTTGGGTAAGATTATGAAACGCCCTTAACGACTTTAAATTTTCACTAAAAACAGACACAAAAAATCCCCCTTGCCGCGTTTATGCATTTCGTTTTGGGTTATCCGAACGGCCGACAAGGTAATCAAGAGAAATGTCGTAAAAATTGGCTATTGCAATTAATGCAGTGGCTGTCGGCACTACTTTTCCATATTCGTAATCCTGATAATTTCGAATTGAAATATGCGCGTTATCCGCAACTTCCTTTTGCGTGATATGTAACTCATTTCTAAACCGTTTTAACCCCTCTGACAAGTTCATCATAAACTCCCCTATCGGTAAATTTTTGGGTTGTCCGTTCTGCCGACAAGATAATCAATTGAAACGTTATAAAACTCGGCTATCGCGATCAGCACGGTGGCTGAGGGCACAATTTCGCCGTATTCATAATTTTGATACGTTCTTACATCAACATTTGCGTGTTCCGCTACCTCTTTTTGTGTTTGGCCAAACTCGTTGCGAAAGCGTCTAAGCGCTTTTGATAAATTCATCCTAAACTCCCCTATCGGTAAATTTTTGGGTTGTCCGTTCTGCCGACAAGATAATCAATTGAAACGTTATAAAACTCGGCTATCGCGATCAGCACGGTGGCTGAGGGCACAATTTCGCCGTATTCATAATTTTGATACGTTCTTACATCAACATTCGCATGCTCCGCTACCTCTTTTTGTGTTTGGCCAAATTCGTTGCGAAAACGTTTAAATGCACCTGATAAATCCATTAAAAACTCCCCTATCGATAAAATTTTGGGTTGTCTGTTCTGCCGACAAGATAATCAAGAGAAATGTTAAAAAAATCGGCAAGCGCAATTAAAACCTCAAATGCTGGGCGCTGCTCGTCTGCTTCATATCGCTGATAGTTCCGAACTGCTACGCCCACTGCGTCGGCAACTTGCTTTTGTGTGCTGTGCTTCCCTGCCCTAATTTCACGCAGGCGTCCGCCGAATGTCATAAAAAATTCCTCCGTGCAATTATCGGTTCATGTTGGGGTTGTTCGTTCTTCCGACAAGATAATCGATTGAAACATCGTAAAAGTTAGCAAGCGCGACTAATACGTCTGCTGTAGGTTGACGCTGACCATACTCATATCGCTGGTATGTGCGCAATGAAAGCCCTGCCGCAGCAGCTACTTCAGTTTGAGATATGAATATGGAGAAAGACAGCCAACGGCAGATGTGTTAGTCGCTCTTGCAGATTATTTTAATGTATCTATTGATTATATTGTAGGCCGGACAAATAATCCAAAAATTTACCGTTAATAGTTGGGGAGACATTAGATGATTGATTATGCAGACCGTTTAAAAAAAATAAGGTTAAAAATGGATTTGAAACAAATATGTACGCAATGGTATGCCAACTTCTTCAGCAATATCTTTTTGTCTTAAATTCTGTTCCTGTTTTAGTTGTTGCAAACGCTCACATAATTTTTTCATAATAATTCTCCTAAATCATAAAAAAACACTTGACATGCCCGATTGGTCGTGTTATAATATAAACATAATATGCCCATTCGGTCATATTTGTAATCAAAAAAAGTGCAGAAATGCAGACAGACCGGGGCCGTTTTCAATTGTTCGTGACAGTTCAATTATAACATCTGGCTCTTTGTTTGTCAATCTTTGATTGCGCCCGGGCGGCCCTCTGACGGGAAAAGCCGCCCAAACAAACTCAACTGAGTGCGGGGGACGGGTGCGTCCAAATTTGGATATGCTCAATAATTTATGTATCTGTGTGTGTGATTAAATATAAACATAAGACACGCCCGCCCCTTTGCGCGCGTTGTAAAACGCTAATCCCTAAATAATAATCCCCCTGAAAAGGCTGCTTCCTATCCTTTGGCGGCCTTTTCGTCCTGCTTTCATTTACGCGGTAAACACCACAAACTGCTGGCCGTCTTCATAAAAAATATGCTTTTTTACGCCGAAAACGTCCTCTAACACGCGCTGCTCTAAACACGCCTCAACGCTTCCGGAAAAGGCAACGGCGCCGCCGGAAAGCACCACCAAATTGTCGGCATGGCGTACCGCCTGCGACAGGTTGTGCATCACCACCATCAGCGTTTTTTTGTGTCTGGTTTTCAGCTCGGAAAGGGTTGTTAAAAACGACGTTTCATAGGCCAAGTCCAGATAGGTAGTAGGCTCGTCAAGCACAATGAGCCGCGTTTCCTGCGCCAAAATCATGGCAAGATAGGCCCGCTGCCGCTCGCCGCCGGATAGGCTGCTCACAAACCGCCCCGCCATATGCTCTAACTTCATGGCGGAAATTGCGTTTGCCACCGCCTCAGTGTCCTGCTTTTGGGGACGTTTGCCAAAATCGAGATAAGGCGCCCGGCCAAACATTACCAGCTCCTGCACCGTAATGCGGGGGCTGGTCAGCATTTGCGGCAAAATAGAAATTGCCTTTGCCCGCTCGCCCGGGTACATGAGCGTTATATTCTGCCCGCGGAACAAGATTTCGCCGGTATAGTGCAATTGCTGGCCGATTGCCGCGCACAGGGTAGATTTTCCGCATCCGTTTTTCCCCACAACCGCCGTAAGCTTGTGGGGCGTCAGCGAAAAGCTGACGTTTTTTAACACCTGATGTGCGCCGAATCCGGCGCATAAATTTTTCACTTCAAGCATAGTTCCCCCCACTTTTTTTCAGCAGCAGTCCAAAGAAAAACGGCGCGCCAATGGCCGACATAACAATTCCCACCGGAATTTCGGTTGGCGCCAAGGCCACGCGGCCCAGCAAATCGCCCAACAGCACCAGCACAGCGCCCAAAATGGGTGCAGCGGCCAAAAGGCGTTTTGTGTTCATGCCAAACAGCCTGCGGGCAATGTGCGGTACCACCAGCCCCACAAATCCCAAAAGGCCCGCAAAGCTTACCACCGCCCCGGCGGAAGCGCTGGCCAAAATGAGGCACACCGTGCGCAGCAGGCGCACCCGCACCCCCAAAGACGAGGCCAGTCCGTCGCCCAGGCACAGTAAATTAATTCTGCGCGCAAGGCACAAGCACAGCCCAATGCACACAAAAACCACTGCGCCGGGCACAATTAGGCTTTTTGCCTGCACACCGGAAAGGCCGCCCACACTGAAATAGTTATAAGCTGTGAGCACGTCGGCGTCTAACAGCGAAAGAAACGAAATGGCGGCGTTTAGAATTGCCGTAAACGCAATGCCCGCCAAAATGAACGTTTGTTTGCCGCCGCCGATTTTGTTTGCCGCCGTTAAAATGAGCAATGTGGTGCCAAACGCGCCGGCAAACGCCGCGGCAGGCACAAAAACAAACGCCGCCGGAAAAAAGCTAAGGCACAAAATTACCATAAAGCCCGCGCCGGAGCTAACGCCGATAATGCCTGGGCTTGCCAAATCGTTGCCCGTTACGCTTTGCAAAAGCACGCCGGAAACAGAAAGTCCCGCCCCGGCAAGCACCGCGGCGGTTAGGCGCGGCAGACGCACGGCATAGAGAATGAGCGTTTCGGTTTCAAACCCCTTTTGATGAAAAAGACCGCCGAAAAATGCGCTCCACGAAAGGTGTGCGCTGCCCAGCCGCAGGGACAGCACGGCCACAGCCAGCAAAATAGCCATAAGCGATGCCAGTTCCAGCGAAAAGGGCAGGCGTTTTTTTATTGCTTTCATCAGCTTAGTCCCGTGTAGAGCAGGTCGTAAAGATATTCATAGGCCTCGCCCCACCGCGCGTTGGGCTTAAACTGGAACAGGTCTTTGGGCAAAAAGTGCACCTGTCCGGTTTGCACGGCGGAAAGCCCCTGCCACAGGCCGCCGGCAAGCACACTTTCCATATAGGCCTTTGCCGCGGCTTCGTTTCCCATGGTGGAAACAAAAATGTGGGCCGGGTTTTCGGCCAGAATTTCTTCAATGCTTAAGCCGTCCAGCAGCACGGCGGCGTTTTCCGCTATGTTGCGTGTGCCCAGCTCGTTTAACATAACGCACACAAAATTGTCTTTTGCGGTTTTCGCCTTGGTGGCGCTGGCTGTGGAGCCTGCCCGCACAAACAAAATGCTGTCCTGCGGCACAGACATCGTATCTTCGGCCCTTTTTTTCACTTCGTTCACCTTTTCCTCCACATCTGTTCCATAGGTTTTATAGTTTTCAAAATTGCCTGTGATATCAGTGCAGATTTTCAGCATGTTCAGATAGTCGGAAAACGTTTCTACATGGAACACCGCCGCCGGAATGCCGGATTGGTTTAACAGCTTTGCCGCTTCTGCCTGGGCCGCTATGTCCGCCGAGCAGATAACAAAATCCGGCTTATAGGAAAGCAGCCGCTCGGTATCAATGGTTTTGCCTGCGCCGCCGTCAACCAACAGGGCAGTTTCGTCTGCAAACCCGCGTTCTACGCTTTCACCAACGGTGACGGCTGTTTCGCCTCCAGCCAGCTTCCACACCTCCGCGAAAGAGGAAAACAGCACCGCCGTCCGCTTCGGCGCTTCGTTTAACACAACTTTTGTGCCCGCATGGTCCACAAAGGTGTAATAGGCGCCACCACCGGAAAGCTCGGTTGTGGTTTTGCCTTTCCCACAGGCGGCAAGAGGCAAAGCCGCCACTGCCGCCATGAGCAGAATAAAACAGTTTTTTATAAATTTCATCAGCAAGTCGCCCCGCCTTTTAAGTGTTTTTGCGCCGAAATGTTTTCGGCCTTGCGCTGTAACAATTCGTCAGACAACAACTGCTCCTCCACAGTTTCAAACCCTAAGCGGGCCACCGTGTCGGAAAACCGCTCGCCGGTAATTCCCTGCTCGCGGAACAAAAGAATGGCCTTTTCCACAACGGAAAGCAATTCTTCTTCGTTTGTGAACACCTTGCCCAGCATCTGACCCCGGGCAATTTTTTTACCCCACCGTCCGCCGATGTAAACCCGGTAGCCGGTTTTCGCGCTGTCAAACGCGCCGAAAGGACATTTTTTCACGCATCTGCCGCAGTTGTTGCAGCTTTCAGAAAGGACAATTTTGCCGTCTGTAACTGCCGCCGCTTTCATAGGACAGACGTTTTCAACGCGGCAAACCTTACAGCCCCGGCATTTTTCCAGGTCGATTTGCGGCACGTTTGCACCCACAATGCCCAAATCGTTTAAATCGGGCTTTACGCAGTTGTTGGGACACCCGCCCACAGCGATTTTAAATTTGTGGGGGAGCTTTACCTCCCGGTAGCCCTGGTAAAACCGGCGGTGAATTTCGTCCGACAGGGCAAAGGTGTCGATGTTGCCATACTGGCACGTTGTCCCCTTACAAGACACCACAGGCCGCACCTTAGAGCCTGTTCCGCCGGTTTCTAAGCCTGCCCGGCTCAAAAATTCCCGCAGCGGTTCAATGTTTTCATAAGGCACGCCCTGAATTTCCATTGTCAGGCGGGTGGTCATGGTAATTTCGCCGCTGCCGTAAATTTTGGCCGCTTCTGCAATTGCCTGGCTCTCCTCCGCCGATATTTTTCCGTTCCGGGTAATTACCCGGCAGTTAAACTTGTTTTTTGTGGTTTTGTCCCGCAAGAAACCCAACCCTTTCACCCGGGTTACGTCTTCGGGGGAAACTTCCGCCTCGCCGTCTGTTTTTAGCACGTTAAAGCTGGTGGAGCCCTCTAACACCTTTGTGTTGGTGTAGCCAAAATGGCGCAGCCTGTTTTGCAGGAAATAGGCCCGTTTGCCCCTGGCACAAACCAGCAGCAGCTTGTCGTCTTTATTTAAACCCTCCACCTCGCCGTTTACTTTTGTCAGGTCTACAAACTTTGCGCCGGGAATGGCCGGCACGCCGGAGGCGTCAATCACGCGGTAACCCTCTGCCGCGCCCCGCATATATTCCGCCGGGGTAAAGCTCTTAAGTGCGCCGTTTAACTTGTTTTGCAAAACATACACCGCCTGCACAAAGGGGTGAATGGCAGTGGAAAACGGCGGCGCATAGGCGTAGTCTGCGTTTTCAAAGTCCTCAAGCCTTGCGCCCATATTCAGTCCCGTTACCGCAATGTCTATCATTTTGTCCACAGCGCCGGGGCCCAACACCTGCACGCCCAACAGCTTGTGGGTTTCCTTTTCAACAATGAGTTTGGTGGCAAAAAACGCCGCATCGGGATAGTAGTGCGCCTTGTCATCGGTTACGGCAACGGCGCAGACAGCGTTATACCCCAGCTCGCGTGCCTGGGCCTCTGTCAGCCCCGTTCTGCCGCAGTTTAAGTCCGGCAGTTTCACCACCGAGGTTCCTAAAACGCCGGGATAGGTTTTTGGCTCTCCATGGTCTTTTCCGCTTAAAATCTGGGCCAGGGTGCGGCCCTCCAGATTTGCCGAAGAACCCATGGGCGACCACTGGGGCGCGCCGGTCAGCCTGTTTTTCACCATTGCGCAGTCGCCGGCGGCATAAACGTCCGGCAAATTCGTTTCCATTTGCCCGTTCACCACAATGATTCCTTTCACCATTTCCATTCCCGTGCCGTTTAAAAACGCGGTGTTGGGACGCACGCCGGCAGCGGCAATCACAATTCCGCAGGAAAATTCTCCGGCTGAGGATTTCACGCCGGTAACGGAACCGCCGCCCAAAATCTCCTCCGCTTTGGTGCTCAAATATACGCGAATTCCCTTTTTCTCCAAATGACGATAGATAAAGTCTGCCATTTCAAAATCGAACACGCCGGGCATCACCTGGTCTGCAAACTCCAGCACCGTGACGGAAAGGCCCTGCTTCTGCAAATTTTCTGCAACTTCAAGGCCAATGAACCCCGCGCCAATTACCACCGCCTGCTTCACATTGTGTTTTTGAGCATAGTCACGGGCAGTTACAGCGTCTTCCGGGGTGCGCATTTTAAACACGCCGGGAATGTGAATGCCAGGGATTGGCGGAACAGCCGCCGACGCTCCTGTGGCAATGACCAGTTTGTCGTAGGAAAATTCCTCTTCGGCCCCTGTGTCTAAATTTTTTGCGGTAAGCACTTTTGCTTGTGCGTCGAGGCCGGTGGCCTCCATGCCCGTGATAACATCCGCTCCGGTAAGGGCGGCAAATTTTTGCGGAGTGTTTACCACCAGCTCTTCCTCGGTTTCAATCAGGCCGCCCACATAATAGGGCAGGCCGCAACCGGCATAGGAAATATCACGGTCTTTTGTTAAGAGGGTAACATTAATGCTTCTGTCTTCCCGTTTCAGCTTAGCCGCTGTTTTGGTTCCTGCGGCAACGCCGCCAACAATTACTACATTCATTTTGGTTTCTCCTTATTTTTGGTATCGGCGGCAGCAGTGCGCGGCGCCTGCACATTCAGGTTTTAATGCTGTGCAGACCGCTGCGTTGCCGCCCTTCACTTCGATTTGTTTTCCATTCATATTCTAATTTACAATTCGATATCTACATAATAACTTTCATCAATCAAAATGTAATCACAGTTGTGCTGTTTGCACATATCGCGATAATAAGCGTTTTCTTCAAGGACAGAATTCGTTGTACACCACGAATCATCAACGCGCTGCTCAACTGCATTGGCGTAATATTTAATATCCGAAAAGTGATTTTTTATATATTTTTCGCTCATCACGAGGCAGTAATATTGAATTTCTTTCACATATTCGCCAGTAAAATCATTTTTCCAGTCAAAGGGAATATAACCACCCTCTACCACAAGATTCTGTTTGTTTTCAATAGCAGTTTTCATCATTTCTCGAATGATCGGCCACATATAGGCTTCTAATTCTCTGTCATCTTCGGGAGTTAAATCTGTGTTGCCGCTTCGTATTAAGCCCATTTTCAAATGGTCGATAGAAAAATAAGGATATTTATATTTTTCAAGAATTTTCTGTGCCAGCAAAGTTTTCCCTGTATGAGAGGCACCTGTAATTAAAAGAATCATTTTGTCATCTCCAACAAACAAGGTTTTATATTATTTATTTGTGATTGTAATACAGATATGGGCATATGTCAATAACTCCAGCAAAAAAACCGCTTGTTTTTTTCCGTTTCATTTGATACAATGGCAGCGAGGTGAACAACTTATGCTAATTTGGATTAACGGCGCATGGGGCAGCGGAAAAACTCAGACAGCAGCGGAACTTTGCAGGCGGACGGAGCACTCATTCTTTTACGACCCGGAGGAGGTTGGATATTGCCTGCGCAAAACAACGCCGAAAGCACTGTGGCACGACGATTTTCAGGACAATCCCCTGTGGCGCGCCATGAATATTACCATGTTAAAAAAGCTGTGCCGCGACTATGACGGCGTGATTGTCGTTCCCATGACGGTGATGAACAAAGCTTATTTAAACGAAATTCTTAGCGCGCTCAGGGCGGATGGCGCAGCAGTGCAGCACTTTACGCTCATTGCAAGTGAGCAAACCATTTATAAGCGGCTGAGAAAGCGGTTTGAGGGGAAAAACTCCTGGGCGGGACGCAGGGCAAAGGACTGTGTAACCGCGTTTTTAAGCCCTGTGTTTGAAACGAAAATTGAAACGGACGAAATAACGATTTCTCAGGCCGCGGAAGAAATTGCAAAAAAAGCGGGACTTGCGCTTTTGCCCCGGGACAGAGCGTTGAAACGTCAAATCAGGCGGCTGAAAACCCAGCTGAATGCCATAAACAAATAACCCGCCCGGATTAATACCCCGCAAAAGGCGCAGCAGTGCAGGCAAACGCTTTCATAAATTCGAAAAAATTTGGGAAAATAAGAAAAATGACTTTACCAAATATGAAAAATCTGATATAATAAATAGGAAGAAATTGCTAATTGGGAGGCCGCGTTTTGAGAAAGGATTTGCTAAAGAAACATTTTTCCCATTTGGATTATGGGGTAATTGCACTTGCGCTTCTTCTCACAGGCGCTGGGCTTATTTTTATCTACAGTGCCACCCAAAGTGCAGAAAGTGTGCGCAAAATTGCGGTGCAGGCCCTTGCAGCGGTTTTGGGCATCGGGCTGATGCTGGCCCTTTCATTTGTGGACTACCGCGTTTATAAAAGCTATGCAACCCACATTTACATTGCAAGCCTGGCTGTTTTAATTTTTGTTTTAATCTTTGGCAGCGGACGGGAGGAAACCGGCGCAAACAGCTGGATTCGGTTCGGCGGCATTGGAATTCAGCCTTCTGAACTTATTAAAATTGCGTTTGCCGTGGTGTTTGCCTACAAGCTGTCTGCGGCAAAGGAAGCGGGAAAGCTCAACGACATAAAAGAAGTGTTAAAGCTCACCGCATTCTACGCCGGTATCACGGGCCTTGTAATTTTGCAGAATGACACGGGCACGGCCTTAGTGTTTACGTTCATGTTTGCGGCCATGTTTTTTGTAGCGGGAATCTCCATGAAATATGTCCTGTCGGCCTTAGGCGCCGCCTGCCTGCTGCTGCCCCTTTCATGGCTGGTAATGGCGCCCTATCAGAGAAACCGGATTATGGTGTTTTTTAACCCCGAATTAGATCCCACCGGGGCGGGCTATCAGGTTTTGCAATCGAAAATTGCCATTGGCTCCGGCGAGCTTTTGGGACGGGGCTATTTAAACGGCCCTCAGAATCAGCTTTCCCTGCTGCCCGAGAAAGAAACAGACTTTATTTTCGGCGTTATCGGCGAAGAATTTGGTTTTTTGGGCTGCGCTATTGTGGTAATTTTGCTGTTTTTGCTGGTGCTTCGGGTGTTTGGCATTTCCAAAACCGCAAAGGACGACGCAGGCAGCCTCATCTGCGTGGGTCTGGGGGCTATGCTGTTGTTCCATGTGGTGGAAAATGTGTGCATGTGTTTAGGGCTTTTGCCCGTGACCGGCATACCGCTGCCCTTTTTAAGCTATGGCGGCTCGTCTTTGGTGACAAACTTTTTGGCCATTGGCCTTGTTTTAAACGTTCATAACGTTTCAAAAGAACTTAGTTTTAATAAATATGATTGAAAGGAAACATAAAAATATGGCAGACATTCAAATTATTACCGACGCCGGGTCGGATCTTTTAAAAGAGGAACAGGAGCGGTTCGGCATTGAGGTTATTCCCATTAAAATTACAGCAGACGGCAAGGACTATCTCTCCGGAGTAGACGTGTTCTCTGACGAGTTTTACGAACTGCTGGAAACCTGCAAGGAAATTCCTCACACGTCCCAGCCCTCCACGGCGGACATTTATGACGTGTTTCAAAAACACATTGAAGCGGGGAAACAGATTTTGGTTATTTCCCTTTCGTCCAACGCCAGCGGGTTTTATAACAACATGCATCTGGCAAAAAATATGATTTTAGAGGAAAACCCCAACGCGGTTATCGAAATTTTAGACAGCAGGTCCTTTGCCTATATCTACGGCCAGGCGGCAATAAATGCCAGCCAGATGGCGAAAGATGGCATGGGCATTTTAGAAATTAAAGAAAAAACAAAAGAATTCATTGAAAGCTACGGCGTGTTTGTCATTCCGAAAAGCCTGACCTATCTGGAAAAAGGCGGCAGAATTAACAAGGCCTCGCTGATTTTCGGCAACATGCTGGACCTGGCTCCTGTGCTCACCATAAAAGACGGGCTGATGGAGGCTGTGGGAAAGGTGCGCGGCAGAAAGAAGCTGGCTAAAAAGCTATTTCAATATTTAGTAAGCCACGCCCCGGATCAAACCGGAAAAGACCTAATTGTGGTAAACGGCAAAATGGACGAAGAAACAGAAGAGCTGCTGGGCTATTTAACCGAGCAATTCCCCGGGGTAAACATTACCAGGGCCAAGGTTGGCCCCACCATTGCCACTCACATTGGGCCAGTGTTCGGGGTGTTTTTTCAAAAATAAAACCGGGCATTATTTAGGCTTAAGGAAAAGGGTGTGAAAAAACTGTCAAATTTGAAAATTGCTGTCCTGCAAAAGCGTGCAGGACAAAATTGTGAGCAAAACACAAAAGATGGGCTGGCGTATTTAAGGCAGGCAAAGCAGATGGGGGCAGACCTTTTGTTGTTCCCCGAGTGTTTCATCACCGGCTATGCACTTCCTATTACAAACGACGAGGCGCTGGGCGGTGACAGCCCATACATAAAACAGTTCTGCCAGGCGTGTTCCGAGCTTTCCATAGGAGCGGTGGTCACTGCGTTTACCAAAGGGAACGCAAGGCCGCAAAACAGTGCTTTTGTCATTGGCCGCGACGGGCAGATTTTAATGAAATACAGCAAGGTGCACACCTGCGCCTTTTCCGACGAGGCCTGCTTAGAGCGCGGAACCGGTTTTTGCGTATGCAACTTCGATGGCGTTACCCTGGGTGTGATGATTTGCTACGACAGGGAATATCCCGAAAGCGCCCGGGAGCTGATGCTTATGGGCGCGGAGCTTATCTTGGTTCCCAACGACTGCGGCGCTATGGAGCCGCGGCTTTGTGCGCTGAAAACCCGGGCCTATGAAAACATGTGCGGGGTTGTTATGGCGAACCCGCCGGGCAAAGGGGCCGGCCAGTCCTGTGCGTTCTCCCCCATTGCGTGGGATGATGATGGGGAATGTCTAAATATGGAGATTTTTGTCGCAGGAGAACAAGAGGAAGGGTTGTTTCTGGCGGACTATGATTTATATAAACTTCGAGATTACAGAAGCAGTGAAATGATGGGCAACACCTTTCGGAATGTACCCGCTTACAGACATTTGATGGATGAAACTGTCACAGAACCCTTTATAAGGTGACGAATTGTGACATAAAAAGGACAAGAGCGGTGCTGTTTGAATAGAATCGCTAATTATAAATTGGCAAATCACTTGCTGTCTTATGCGTCTTTATTCAAATTCTTCATCAACCTCTTTAAACGAATCTGCAGAGAAAAACTCTCCAAGGCCAATTCCTAAACCATCGCAAATTTTCTTAATGGTGTCAACCTGAGGCCGCTTACTGCCTGTGTTTATGATGTTGTTTAAAGTAGACTGCGTCATTCCGCACATTATGGAAAGCTTGTTTATGGTGATTTGCCTCTGCTCGCAAAGCTCCAAAATGCGTTTGGCTATGGCTTCTTTCAGTGTCATTCAAACTCAACTCCTAAATATAGAGATAGTATCACAAAAATACGGTACTATATTCATTTTAATTGTTTCATTTGAAAAAATTTAACTATATGCAGTTTACTTTATGAACTTTATGTGATATAATAGATTACGTGATAGCGATATCTGCCGTTTTTTTAGGCGCGTTACGTCTGAAAATAGTTAAGGATATGCTCTTTTCGTGTATCTTGTGTGTGTGATTATATATTAAATATTTTTCGTCCTTTTATTTTCAGACGTAAGTTAATAATAGGACAAAATTTTGTTCCGCGCCTAAAAAAGCGACAGATAAAAATAAGCGGGTGAACCGATACGGTTCGCCCGCTGTTTTCATTTGGCAAGCAGTTCGCCCAGCTCAAAATCCACACATCTGTTTATTCTGCCGTGGGGTGTGCCCGCGGTTAATGTCTGTTTGTCATCGCTGGTAAAGGTTGCGGAAAAGCCCGCAGCCCGCAGGGCCTTGTCGGCCTCTTTCGTCCAAATCCCGTTGGGATAAGACATGGTTTTCACTTTTTTCCCCGTAATTGCTTCAAGCCGGATTGCATTTTCCTGAAAATCTCCGGCAATTTGTTTTACATCTCCGCTGTCAAAAACGCTCCGAATTTCCTTTGCAGTTTTGTCGTGCAGGTGATGGGAGTGGCTCCCAATTTCCACCGCACCGGAAGCAGAAAGCGCCGCAAGGTGCTCCTGTTTTATATGGTCCTCTGTGCCAATTTTCGCAGTAACAATAAAAAATGTTGCCTTTGCACCATATTTTTCTAGCACGGGCAGGGCGCAAAAATAATCGCTTTCATATCCGTCGTCAAATGTCACAGCCACATAGTGGGCTTTGGGTAACTCCCCATTTAAAACCGCGTCTACTTCCGACGCAAAACAGAACGAATATCCGTTTTCCTTTAAAAACCTAATGTCTGCTTCAAACACGGCGGGCGGCACACAAAATGCGTTTTTGGCCTCCGCCGGGTCGTCTGAAAGTTTGTGGTACATCAACACCGTCAGGCTGGATTTTCCATAAGACTCCGCCGCAACGCCTGCGGCGGGCAGCGCAAACAGCGTCAGCACCAGTGTCAGCAAAAAAATTGCTTGTTTTTTCAAAGCATGTCCTCCCTAAACATAGCAAACTGCCGCCACGTTTAGTTTTGGGTTATTTGCGTATTTTATGCAAAACATAAAAACGCAAAAGCGGCAGGTAATTCCTGCCGCCTTTTCTAAAATTTTATAATTTTATGTCTGGAATCGTTGCAAAGCCTTGTGCCAAATCGTCGTCTGAGGGAATATAGTCGGACATTTCACCGTTATGATATTTTTCATAGGCCACCATATCGAAATAGCCCGTTCCGGTAAGGCCAAACACAATGGTTTTCTCCTCTCCGGTTTCCTTGCACTTCATCGCCTCGTCCACCGCTGCACAAATGGCGTGGGCGCTCTCTGGCGCAGGTAGAATTCCCTCTGTGCGCGCAAACTGCTCTGCCGCAGCAAACACCTGTGTTTGCTCTACCGAACGTGCCTCCATCAGCCTGTCGTCAAACAGCTGGGAGAGCACCGAGCTCATGCCGTGATAACGCAGGCCGCCTGCGTGGTTGGGCGCAGGAATAAACCCGTTGCCCAAAGTATACATTTTTGCCAAGGGGCAAACCATGCCCGTGTCGCAAAAGTCGTAAACATATTTTCCCCGTGTAAGGCTGGGGCACGATGCAGGCTCCACCGCAATGATACGGTAGTCCGCCTCACCTCTGAGTTTTTCCCCCATAAATGGCGCGATAAGGCCGCCTAAATTCGAGCCGCCGCCGGCACAGCCAATAATGATGTCGGGCTTTATGCCAAATTTATCCAGAGCGGTTTTCGTTTCCACACCGATAACTGATTGATGCAAAAGTACCTGATTTAACACGCTGCCTAAAACGTAGCGGTAACCCTCTGTGCCAACCGCAACCTCCACAGCCTCGGAAATGGCGCAGCCTAAGCTGCCCGTGGTGCCAGGGAACTCCTCAAGCATCTTCCTGCCAACATTGGTAGTATCAGAAGGCGACGGCGTAACCGAAGCGCCGTAGGTGCGCATTACCTCCCGGCGGAAGGGCTTCTGCTCATAAGACACCTTTACCATGAACACCTTGCAATCCAGCCCAAAATAGGAGCAGGCCATGGAAAGAGCCGTGCCCCACTGCCCTGCACCCGTTTCTGTTGTAACGCCTTTTAAGCCCTGTTTTTTCGCGTAATAGGCCTGGGCAATAGCGGAGTTTAACTTGTGGCTGCCGCTGGTGTTGTTGCCCTCAAACTTATAATAAATTTTTGCCGGGGTACCCAGCTTTTTTTCCAGGTTATACGCCCGCATTAACGGCGACGGGCGGAACATCTTATAATATTCCCTAATTTCTTCGGGAATTTCAATCTGCTGTGTTTCGTTGTCCAGCTCCTGCTGCACCAGCTCTTCACAGAAAACGCCGGACAGCTCCTGGGCCGTCATGGGTTTCAGCGTTCCCGGATTTAACAGCGGCGCGGGTTTATTTTTCATGTCCGCCCGGACGTTGTACCAATATTTTGGCATCTCACTTTCTTCCAAATAAATTTTGTAAGGGATTTTCTGCATGGTTCGTTCCTCCTAAAAAATATTTTGAAGAGCGTTGGTGAGAAATAAAAAACCTGCCTTTAAAATAAGTTTAAAGGCAGGATAAAATACATCATAAAAAACATATTCACTCTGCTCATCTCAGCTAAACTTATCTCAACTCAACTGCTTCCGCCTGCGCGGAACATTCTCTTCTATTAATTAAGATAGCACACTTTTCAAAAAATGTCAAGACTTTTTTTAAAGTTAGGCTCCTGTTTCCCAAAATTCTTGAATTGCAATTTCAAAGTTTTCCATTCTGTCTTCAATTTCCTTAATTACCTTGTGATCTTCCTTAGTTATTTCACAAAAATTCAATTTTTTATTTTGCTGTTCTTTCAATTCAGCAGTAAAATAATAACTTCCCGGAATAATACCAATGAACTTAACATCATTTTCCTGCATGGCGTGAAATGACTCTAAAAGCATAATTTTTGTTGCAACTTTATAATAATGCACACTAAAGCCAAAGGGTGATGTGTCTATCCCTTTTGTCCCTCTCCAAGCCGCGCTCTGATCATAGCGATAGTAATGTTCAAAATTCAGTCCCGCTGTTTGAATCAGGTTTAAAAATCCCCTTTCCACTTCCTCTGCAGTAGGGTATTCGTTATATACATATTCTGTGTCTGACGTCAATTGAATTTCAATAATCCGGTCTGTTAATAAATTGTTCCATACCTTCTCCGCAAACTCGCCGGCAGCAACAATAGAGGATTCAAGTGTCGTTTCAAGATATGCCGCTTCATTCCGCACGGCTTCCGGAAGAATATTGAGCTCATAGTCAGCCCTAATTTGGGGCACTTGATCCAGTAAGCGCAGCATATCCTCATTGCTTAAAGTTCCAAAGCTTAGGGTGTGTTTATCTTGTGGCGTAGTAATATAATCATCATTTTTAGAATCCGCCGGCAAAGGCTGCTTGGTTGGCAGTATTGTTACAATCTGCACCATGCGGCTTGCCTCGTTCCAGTCCACTTTTGCACCCATTCCTTCCGACACGGCGCGCACAGGAACCAGCGTTCGTCCGCCAATGAGTCGTGCAGGCGCGTCTAATGCAACGGCTTTGCTGTTTTTCATCAGTTCTGCGCTGTCAATAGTGATGGAAATTTTCACGTCGCCCTTCACCGCCAAAGCTGTACGGGTTGCTTCGTCCCAATCCACCTTTGCGCCCAGCGCCTCAAAAATCAAACGCATAGGTACCAGCGTTCTGTCGTTTTCAATTACAGGATCCACGTCGAATGCAAGCTCTGCACCGTCTACCATCACACGGATGGGCCTGTCCTCCGCCCCATACACCGGCACGGCAATCAGCACAAGAGCCATACACAAGCTAACAAAAAAAGCAACTGTTTTTTTCATTTTTCAATCCCCTAAAATGTTAATATTTTATATATTGTCATTATATATCGAAAAAAGTCAATTGTCAACCATTAACTTTAAATAAAAATGATAAAAGCAGTTGCAGCATAGCTTTGTTTTTTGGTATAATGAAAAAAGAAAGGGGTGCAATGTTATGGACCGCGCAGAATATCACCGTTCCTCCAGCAGGCTAAACCGAATTCTGATAGAAACCGATACCGTTTTGGGACACATTAAATCGGCCTGGTGCAGAATTGTGCGTGCGGAATTTGAGCCAATGGAGGTGCCCAGGCACCGCCACTCGCTGTTTGAACTGCACTTTTTTTTGACCGGCAGCGGCACAGCCACTGTAAATTGCGGCACGGCTGTTTCAAACGAAACCTACCCCATTGGCTCGGGCGAATTTTTATTGGTGCCGCCCATGGAAGACCACGCCTTTTTGGGAATTGCACCCAGCAGCACAAAATTTGTGATGGCCTTTTCTGCTGAAAACGATGGAGCATGTTTTGGCAGATGCAGGGTGTTATCCGGCACGCGGCAAATGGAAACTATTATTGAAATGATGCAAACAACCGCTCAGAAAAACGACCCCGGCGCAGACTACACCATTTGCGCCCTTGCCGGTGCGCTGATAACCGATGCTTTGCGCATTGCCTGCCCCGGCCTGTTTTCAGCACGCCCCCAGAAGTTTATTCAAGCCGAGAATTTGGCGGACTGTGTTGAACAGATTATTCGTGACAACATCGACCGTGGTATTACTGCAGAATTTGTTTCTAACCAACTGTTTTTAAGCCTAAAACAGTTAAACCGTCTGACTCTGGAACGCCGGGGAGCAAGTGTTTCCCAGCTCATCAGCAAAATCCGGCTTGAAAAGGTGAAACAGCTTTTAGCCGGCGGGAACGACACCATGGCGGAGATTGCGGAAAAAACCGGGTTTTCCAGCGAATACAGCCTGAGCCGCTTTTTTGTTCGGAGTCAGGGCATTTCTCCGGGCCGGTACCGCAGGGAAATCCGAAAATAACGCTGCTTAAAAATGCTTTGCCAAATAGGTTCCTAAATTTTGCCCCATG
This sequence comes from Congzhengia sp., assembly GCF_037235575.1. Taxonomy (NCBI): domain Bacteria; kingdom Bacillati; phylum Bacillota; class Clostridia; order Eubacteriales; family Oscillospiraceae; genus Congzhengia; species Congzhengia sp. The sequence continues at coordinate 21,008 of NZ_JAXUNN010000036.1, forward strand.
GTGAAAGTGTTGCCCGAAACGCGGTAGCTTGCATGGGCCAGATAGTCTCCGCTGATGCACCGTCCCGCCATATAAAGATTTTCAATGCCCTTTGCTTTCAGCGCCCGGAGGGGAATGTCATAGGGCTTCATTTTAACATCTGCGTTTTCATAGCCGCCCTTTGTGTGCACGTCCACATTAAAGGTAACGCGGCAAACGCTGTCTTCATGTTTGGCCCCGGTAATTAAATCGTCCACCGTTACGGTGTATTCGCCTTTTAATCTTCTTCCGTCCCGCACGCCAATATAGGTCGGCGTGGCGATAACGGAAATGTTCTTCCAAATGCCGCCTAAGGATTTCAGTGCGTTCACCGCCTGAAACACTTCGTGACGGCCCTCAATGGTGGCTTTGGTAAGTGTTTTACTGTCAATTCCGCTGCCATATTGGTGGTTCACGCCAAAGTTATAAACCCCTTCGCGGATGTAGGAAAGCGTGGGCATTAAATAGCTTGGCGTAAATCCTGCCCGCTTTAGCTCGGCAAGCATATTTTTTTTGCCTGCTTCAATGGGGAAACCAGGATAGTTGTTGGTGAAAAACTTAACTTCCTCCCGGTCTAACCCGGTGAGCAGGGCAAGATAGCTCATGGGCTGGCCCTCTTTTCCGTCTGCTCCAAATTCAAAACCGCACCCGGCAAAAAAGCCAACGTCGCCGTCGCCGGTTGCATCTACAAATATTTTCCCCCGGATTTCTAAAAATCCGTCCTTGTTTAAAACGCTCACAGCGGTAATTTTGCCGTTTTCTACGTCAGCGTCAAAAATTTTGGAGAAATAAAAAATGTCTACGCCTGCATCAACCAAACGGCGCTCTAAGTAATATTTCATTTGCTCCGTGTCGAACTTAAAGTTTTCCGTTTCCGGCTCAAACTGTGTTCCCACAGCGGCCCTTAAGGTTTCTACAAACCCTTTTTTGTCCTTTGCGTCCATCACGTAGCCCAGACAGTCGGAGGTGAGTATCCCCCCCAGCTCGCCAAACTGCTCAATCAATGCTACGTCTTTTCCGCCCTCCGCGGCAAACAGTGCCACAGCGGCGCCCGCGGAGCCTCCCCCGCACACTACGATGTCATACATAGTAAATCCCTCCTTTGGTTAGGCCCATTATATCAAAATTTATGGCCTTCTGCAAATTTTTTTTGAGTTTTAATGTTGATTTAATAAATGGCCGGTATGATAAGTAGTAACGAAACACAGAAAGGAAGGATGAACATGAAAAAAATTGCGATATCCACGGCGCTATGCCTGCTGATGCAAACCTGTTATCTGCTTTCGGCCTGCGCCTCTTATGAAGACAATTTAGGCACAATTGATTTAACGGCCATGACTGTGACAGGTGCGGGCATCGCCGTAACGGACAACACCATATCCATTACCGAAGGGGGCGACTTCACCGTAACAGGCGAAAATAACAACGCCATGATTTATGTAAACGCTCAGGACAAGGTAAAGCTCAGGCTCTCGGGCGTTTCGCTAAAAAATGAAAGCGGCCCGGCCATTTTCTTTGACAACGCGGAAAAATCGCTGATTACCGTAACGGAAAACACCGAAAACATTGTAGAAGACGGTTCGGACTACGGCGACACAGACGCCAAAGCAGCCATTTTTTCCAACGACGATTTGGAAATTAAGGGAAACGGCAGTCTCACCGTTGTGGGAAATTACAAACACGGCATTGCCTCGGACGACGACATCTCCATTGAAAACGGCGTGCTCAATATCACGGCAAACGTAACAGACGGAATTCACGTGAACAACACCTTTAAAATGAGCGGCGGCACGCTGAATATTTCTGCCGTAAGCGACGGAATTCAGGCGGAGGAGGACGTGGTGATTGACGGCGGCGTGATAAACATTACCAAAAGCGAGGAAGGCATTGAAAGCGGCACCACGCTCACCATTAACGGCGGTGAAATTCACATTGTGTCCACAGACGACGGGCTGAACTCCGGCGGCGGACTGGGTACAGGCGGATTTGGCGCAGGTGGGTTTGGCGGAATGGGCGGCCGCGGCCAGCGGCCGGACGGCGCGCAGTCAAACGAAACGCCCCCTGAACTTCCAAACGGTGAACAGCAAAATGGAACACCTCCTGAGGGAACACCGCCCGAGGGCGCTGTGCAAGACCGCAAAGCGATGACGCCTCCCGACGGAGGCAAGACTGCCGGAAGCGGCGCAGACACCTCAAATACCGAAGCCAATTCAAGTATTGAAGCCACAGACCGCAGCATTTATATTAACGGCGGCATGATTAAAATTGACGCGTCCGGCGACGGGGTGGATTCCAACGACTCCATCTATATGACCGGCGGCGAACTTTATGTTGATGGCCCCACCTCAGGCGGAGACAGTGCAATTGACACTGAGGGACGGTTTGAAGTGTCCGGCGGCACGGTTGTGGCCGTGGGCAGCAGCGGCATGGCAATGGGCGTTACCAGCGGTTCCGACCAGTGTGCATTTTTAGTAAATCTCTCCGAAACCGCCCAGGCAGGCTCTGTTGTGTCGCTTGTCGGACCGGACGGGAACACGGTTTTTGAATATACTGCAAAAAAAGCCTTTTCTTCTGTAGTGTATTCCTCTCATAAATTAAAAGAAAACGAAACCTACACGTTATACATCAACGGCGAGGAGAAGCAAACCGTTGAAATGACGCAGAAGCAGGTTACGCTGGGCAGCCGGGGTGCAGGCGGTTTCGGCGGCCCGAACGGCTCTGGCGGCGGACGTTTTCCCGGCGGGGCAAACGGTGCTGACGGAGCCGAAGGATTTGGCGGAAAAGACGGCGGTGTCCGTCCCCAAAACGGCTGGGGCGGAGCACAAAAGCCCATTCAGGTGGTATTAAACGGCGCGGCGCTCACCTTTGACGCATCACCCACCATTGAAAACGACACCACCTTAGTGCCTTTTCGCGGCATTTTTGAAGCGCTGGGTATGGAGGTAACCTGGGACGAAGCCACGCAAACCGTTTCAGCCTGGAAAGACGGCGTTACTCTAACGCTCACCATTGGCAACGCCGAGGCGGACAAAAACGGCGAAAAAATAGGTCTTTTGACCGCGCCGGTTCTCTCGAAAGAGGGCAGAACGCTGGTTCCCGTGCGGTTCATTGCAGAGAGCTTAGGCCTAACTGTCACATGGGACGAAGCAACCCGCACGGTGAACATAACCGCATAGAAAGGAGGAATGAATTATGGCAATTGAAGTATTTAATCGGTATGAACAAAAATATCTTTTAACCCGCGAAACCTTTTTAAAGGTAAACGAGGCGGTGAAACAGCACATGGAGCCGGATGCTCACAGTGTGGGGGACGTGTTCTACCCCATTTGCAACATTTATTACGACACAGAAGACTGCGCCCTAATCCGCGCCTCCGTTGCCAAGCCGGCCTATAAGGAAAAACTGCGTTTGCGTTCTTACGGCAGAGCGAAGCCCGACGATTTGGTCTATCTGGAAATTAAGAAGAAATACCGCGGTTTGGTAAACAAGCGGCGCACCGCAATTCCTCTTTCCTGTGCGGCGGAGTTTGTTCAAACCGGCGCCCTGCCCCAGGTTTTGCCCTGCATGAACCGGCAGGTAATGGGCGAGCTTTCTTACTTTGTGCGCACCCATACCCTTATGCCAAAGGCCTTTGTGGCCTACGACCGCATTGCCTATTTTGACAGGGAAACCCACGACCTGCGCATTTCGTTTGACCGCAACCTCCGCGCCAGGAGCGACAGGTTGTCGCTAACCTCCGCCGACACAGGCACGCCGATCATAAGATCCGACGTTTATGTGATGGAGGTGAAAACCAGGTTTGCCGCTCCCCTTTGGCTGACAGATTTGCTGGCAGACCAAGGACTATATAAACAGAGTTTTTCAAAATATGGCAGCTTTTATTTAGACGCGCTGACAGCGCCCGCGCCCGCCGTCCAGACGGATGCGAAAAAAACAGCTTAACGCTAATAGTTTACCAAACGCCCCAAATGCGGCCCGCCGTTGAGGTGCAAAAATACAAGCGGGCCGGAAAGGATTTTACACGATGAACGACTTTCTCACTTCACTTACCGCCGGTTCGGGCGAAACGCTGACGGCTGCAGCCGTGCTGCTTGCATTGTTGGTTTCCGGCCTGAGCGGTTTCATGATTGGCTTTACCTACTTGAAAACCAACGACAGCGAAAATGTTCAGCGCAACTTTGTGTTAACACTTTTTATGCTGCCTGTGATTATGAGCGTGATTATCCTGTTTGTGGGCAGTAACGTTGCCCGCGCGTTCAGCCTTGCGGGCACAGTTTCTATCATTCGCTTCCGCAGCGCCCCCGGCGACCCAAAAGACATTGGTTACATCTTCTTTTCCGTGGCGGCGGGTCTTGCCTGCGGTATTGGCTTTTATTTTTACGGCCTCGCCTTTGTGGTGATTTTGTGCATCATTATGGCTATTTTGGAAAAATCGAAGTTCGGACGGCCCCGGGCACGGGCACGTATGCTGAAAATCACCATTCCGGAGGATTTAAACTACACCGGCGCCTTTGCAGACGTGTTTGAAGCCTATACCAAACGTATTAGCCTAAACGCCGTAAAAACGGCGGACTTAGGGTCTGTGTTCGTGCTGACATATCACATTGTTATGGCGGAAGGAGCAGACGAAAAGGAACTGATTGACCAGCTTCGGTGCAGGAACGGGAACTTAACCATTTCTATTTCCGAAATTCCCGCCATTGCAAAATAGGTTGAAAAAACCATCTGCACATGATAAAATAAAGAAAAAAGGAGGCGGGGCAAATGCGCATTTTGGTTGCAGAGGACGAGCGCGACTTAAACCGGATTATCACCAAGCGTTTAGAAAAGGCGGGCTACAGCGTTGACAGCTGTTTCGACGGTGAGGAGGCTCTGGACTTTTTAGACGCCGGCGAGTATGACGGCGTAATTTTAGATATTATGATGCCCCGGCGGGACGGGCTTTCGGTGGTGGCGGCCATGCGGGAGAGAAAAGACCATACTCCCGTGCTGTTTTTAACCGCCCGCGACACGGTAGAAGACAAAGTTACCGGCTTAGACGCCGGTGCGGAGGACTATTTGGTAAAGCCCTTTGCTTTCGATGAGCTACTGGCCCGCATTCGGGTGATGACCCGCAAACGCGCAGGTCATAGTACCAATGTGCTTACAGCCGCCGACTTGACGCTTGATGCCGGCCGCCACACCGTTACCCGGGGCGGAAAATCCATTGACCTTTCCGCAAAGGAGTTTGCCATTTTAGAATATATGCTGATGAACAAGGGGCTTGTGCTGTCCCGGGAAAAAATTGAAAACCACATTTGGAATTTTGACTATGCAGGCGGTTCAAATGTGATTGACGTGTATATCCGCTATCTGCGGAAAAAGATTGACGACGGCGAACAAACAAAGCTGATTCATACCATTCGCGGCAAGGGGTATGTGCTGAAGGAGGAATTTTAATGCGCGGCATGAAAGGGCGGCTTTCCATAAAGGCCCGGGTAACGGCTTGGTTTGCCGTGATTATGTTCTGCATTGCCACAGCGGTGTTTTATGTGATGATTGTGCACCGCACGTCTCAGGTGAAGGCTGACGCGAAACACAGCTTAGAAGCTTCTGTGGCAGGCTTTGCAGATATGGCGGCACGCACCGGGGGCGATTTTTCCGAGTTCGACGGCCAGCGCCTGTCGCAGGACAGGGCCACGCTGTCACAGGACGAAACTAAGCCGTCGCAAGATGGGACAGCTCCGCCACAGAATGAGGACGCGCCAGCCCAGGAACCCCCGGACAACCCCGGCGGCCCGTCCCGAGGCAACAGCAGTTCTCCCCAGGGCGGCCCAGACGACGGCAGGTTCACAGGCGGCAAAAAGCCCCGCACCTATGCCGGCGGCGTGCACATGGCAGTGTTTTCAGAAGACGGCGAAACCCTGCTGGGGCAAATTCCATTTGAGTTTGACGAAATTGACTTTCAAAACGGCGAGTTAAGAGCCGTCACCTCCAACTCTGAACGGTATTTCATGTTAGACCGCAAGGTTGCAACAGACAGCGGCGATGTGTGGGTGAAAGGTGTTATCAACATTTCCGGCGCTTTAAATGCCGTAAACTCCACCGTGGCGGCGGACTATGCGTTAATTATCGTGTTAATTCTCATCGCGGCGGCAGGCGGATATTTCATTGTAGGAAAGGCTTTGGCGCCCATTGCCAAAATGCGCAGAACCGCCCAGGAGATTGCCGACAGCAGCGACCTTTCCCGCCGCATTCAGCTTGGCGACGGCAAAGATGAGGTTTATCGCCTGGCTGCGGTGTTCGACGAGATGTTAGGCAAAATTGAACACTCCTTTGAGGCGGAAAAACAGTTTACGCAGGACGCGTCCCACGAGCTTCGCACCCCCGTTGCGGTGATTTTGTCCGAGTGCGAATTTGCCTTAGACTGCGCCAAAACCGACGGCGAGTTCCGGGACTCTTTAAGCGTTGTAAAGCGTCAGGGTGACAAGATGGCCAAGCTCATTTCCGAGCTGCTGACCATTTCCCGCATGGACAAAAGCAATGTTGCACCCAGCCTGGAAGAGACCGACCTTTCAGAGCTTTTAGAAATTGTGTGCGACGAGCAAAAGGAGCTTTGCCAAACAGGAACAGCCTTTTCTTTAAACATTGAGCCAAACATTGTGGCAATGGCTGACAGCGGGCTGATTGCCCGGCTGTTTATTAACCTCATTTCCAACGCCTGCCAGTATGGAGCGGAAAACGGCACGGTGGCCGTGTCGCTGAAAAAGGACGGCGCAAACGCGGTGTTTTCCGTAACCGACGACGGCATGGGCATTGCGGAGGAGGACATTCCAAAAATATGGGAGCGGTTTTATCAGGTGAACAAGTCCCGCACCAACGAAAACGGCAGCATGGGGCTGGGACTTTCCATGGTGAAGCAAATTGCCCGTCTGCACCGCGGCCGCGTGTGGGTAACAAGCACTTTAGGCCAGGGAAGCACCTTTACGTTTACCATGCCTCTGGGGTTGTAGCAGACTTATTTCTTTAAATCATAAACCGGCGTTACCAAAAGGTAGCGCCGGTTTTGTTATTTACCGTAATAACCCTATTTTTTATTCATATATACTTCAGCCATTAACTGTGCCCCGGCGCAAAAGCCCTGATGAAAGGCATTTTCAACCTCCACCCAGTTTGCTGCATTCATATCATTAAAAATGCTTTCAAACTTTTCTAATTCATCTTTTGTAAAATTATTCTCTTTTTCACAAACATTCTGTAGTAATGACCAATACTTTGAGCCTTTCGAAATAAAATTTGGTGTGCCTAAAAATAAGTCGCGCAGGTCGTTCAAAATTAATGTCATATTTTTTATATAATAAAAATTTTTATATTTATAGCAGTTATAATTCTATTTCGGAATTATGATATCTCAAAAATAATATATAATGGCTTTATAGTGATAGGAGGTGATAAGAATGGAATCGGTTTTACACAGAATTTATATTGGTAGCTTAGGTCCCGTAAAATATTATGAGCCTAGGAGCGTAGAATTTTGGAAACAGAACGAACAGGTAAACGCCATTTTGGAAAAATGGGCAGCAAAGCTGGGAAATGAAGACCAGCTGGACATTTTTGACGAAATGCTTACGGTTTATATTCATATGTCCGATCTGGAACGGGAAGAAATGTTTCAACGCGGCTTTAACCTCGCCGCGAAGCTGATGAGTGAGGTTTTCTTTGAAAACACCCACGAAGCTAAATAAATTCAAACAAAAAAAGGAAGGCCGCCCTCAGGCGGCCTTTTTTCCGTTTACATTGCGCAGGTCACGGTGGGGTTCGAGTTATAGCCCGAGCCGGTGAGTTGTGTCATGTGTTTTAAATATCCGTTTTCATACCGTTTTTTCATATAATCCGAGTCCACAGCGTCAACGTCGCCCCAAATGCGTACCTTTGTTTCGCCGGGATAATAGCAAATGAGCTGTTCACCGGGATAGCCGAAGAGCTTTGTCAGGTTCATTTTGGTTCCGCCCGGGCGGCACAGCACCTTGCCGTCTGTGTCATACAGCACGCCTTCGGCAAAGAATTCATGAAATCCGTCACCGTTTAAGTCCACCGGCACGCACTTATGCAGGGGAATGGGAAAATCATATGTAACGGGCTCGCCCGTCAGCGCGTCGAACAGATAGGTTTCCGACGGAATGTGCATGGCAATGGGCTCAATTTTCACAGCCAGGGCAATTTTGCGGTAGTCGGGCTTTGTGGTCATCACCCAGCCAATGTGCATGTGGTTGGTGTTGTAACCCGTCACTTCGCTCTGCACGGCGCGCCAAACCACGTTTCCCTGCGCGTCGTAGGTCACAACGCGCCAGCAGCCTACAAAGTCCTTATCTTCACGGCAGGTGTAAATATACATGTTGCCGTCAGGCGCCCGGAACGGAAGAACCGTGTCGCTGTGACCGCGGAATTTCCCGTCGGTGCACACCACAACGTCGTGACCGTCGTCAATGGAGATGAGGCGTTCGCCCCAGAACACTTCGTCAACGCCGTCTTCATTAAAGTCGAACACGGAAATAGCGTGGGAAGACCTGGGCCCCGGCTCGTCTGCACCGATTACCCGTTCCCACCGAAGCGACATGTCGGAGTTGTAGGCCTGCAAAAACATGTCCCCATAGGTTCCCTGGGCGGTGATTAACACCGGCTGGCCGTTGGCATAGCCCGCCGTCATGTTCTGGCGGTAGGCGTGGGTTAAGGGTTCCATTACCGTGTTTTTCACCGGGAATGGCCACGTGCCCATGGTGGAGCCGTCCCGGGGGTCAATTTTTTCCAAAACGGTGCTCAACACGCTGAAGGGGCGCTTGTCGTCTGTGTTGTGCACAAAATAAATCTCGTCCATTCCGTCGTTGTCCAAGTCAAAGGCCAAAAACGGCGAAAACCACGTGCCGGGAATAACGCCAATGCCAAATTCCCGCCGCCAAATACGCTGGCCCTGTTCGCCGTAGAGCGCCAAGTTCATGCGGCCTGTGGGAAAGTGCAGCGACTCCTCCCAGGGGTCAATGTTGTCCGACTCGGAATATCCGAACAAAATATATTCCGGCTCGTCCTTCGAAATGTGCAGCTGAACAGACTTCACCTGTCCCAGCTTCATTCCCAAATCAAACTCTTTTAATATTTTCACGTTCATATTAAAAAGCCTCCAAATATAAATTTCAAGCTTATTTTATCGCAAAGCGAACCAAACCGCAACACATATTTTGCAAAACGCCCCACTTTTTTATGATGATTGTTGCAAAACAAAAAGGCCTTTGCACAAAGCGGTGCAAAAGCCTTATCATTATAAAATACAGTTTAAAAACGCCTGGGTGCGCTCGTTTTTCGGATTTTTAAAAATCTCCTCCGGCGTGCCTTCTTCCATAATTACGCCTTCGTCCATAAAAATCACCCGGTCGGCCACGTCCCGCGCGAAGCCCATTTCATGGGTCACCACTGCCATTGTCATGCCGCCTTTGGCCAGCTCTTTCATCACAGCCAGCACCTCGCCTACCATCTCGGGGTCTAAGGCCGAGGTGGGCTCGTCAAACAGCATAATGTCGGGTTTCATGGCCAGTGCGCGGGCAATTGCCACACGCTGCTGCTGACCGCCGGAAAGCTGGTGGGGATAAACGTGAGCCTTATCTGCCAGGCCAACCCGGGCCAACAGCTCTTTGGCGTTCTCTTCAGCCGTTTTTTTGTCCATCTTTTTTAAATCCACCGGGGCCAGCATCACGTTTTTTAACACCGTGAGATGGGAAAACAGGTTAAAGCTCTGAAACACCATGCCAATGTTCTGCCGCACGCGGTTAATGTTGGTCTTTTTGTCGCAGATTTCAAATCCGTCCACCACAATACTGCCGGAGGTGGCCGTTTCCAGCTGGTTTAAGCAGCGCAAAAAGGTAGACTTGCCCGAGCCGGACGGCCCGATAATGCAAACCACCTCACCCTCGGCAATTTGTAAATCAATGCCGCGGAGCACCTCTAACTTCCCAAAGGATTTATGCAAATTCGTTACGTTAACTTTTATGTTCATAATTCACTTTTTTCTCCAAATATTTTGACACCAGCATTAAAATGGAAATTACCACAAGGTAATAAACCGCCACCAGAATATATGTAGCGAAAAACTGGTAAGACTTGCCCACATACACCTTTGCCCGGTTCACAATATCTGCCAGGCCGATAACCGACAGGATGGAGGTGTCTTTAATGGTGATGATAAACTGGTTCACCAAAGACGGCAGCGTAATTTTAAAGGCCTGGGGCAGCACAATTTTCGTCATGGTGCGCCAGTGGGAAAGGCCCAAGCTTCTGGCCGCCTCCACCTGTCCGCGGCTCACGGCGTTAATTCCGCTTCTAAAAATTTCGGAAAGGTATGCCCCGGCGTTTAAAGACAGGGTGATAACCCCTGCCAGAAACGGTGAGATGCGCACCGTATCCGTAATTTGCATGGCTGTCAGCATCAGCTGAATGAGCTGGGGAACGCCGAAATATACGATAAACGCCTGCACAATCATTGGCGTTCCGCGGACAATCCAGACATATGCGCCCGAAAGGCCGCGCAGCACGCGGAACTTTGAAATGGCAAAAAAACAGGTGATCAGCCCGATGATAATACCAATTATAATAGACAGTAGCGAAATTGCCACCGTCATTTTAATGCCTTCTAATAAAAGAGGCGTCGCTTCCTGAATTGTTCTTAAAAAGTCCATAAATCTTCTCTCTGATTTCTAAAATATTGCCGGCCGGATAAAAGCGCGCCTTTAAAGAAAACGCGCTTTTATCCCCGGCGCACAGCGTCTGTTAAGACTGATAGCCGTATTTTTCTAAAATTTTGTCATATTCGCCGTTTGCCTTAATGTTGGCAAGGCCCTTGTTAAACATTTCAATCAGCTCGGGATTTGTTCCCTTTTTCACCGCAAAGCCATAGTCGCCGGGATTGAGCACCTCGCCCACGGTTTTCAGGTCTAAGTTTTCTGAGTCGATGGTATATTGAATTACCATGCGGTCTTCAAAGCAGGCATCGTCCGTGCCGTTCTTTAGGGCTGTGTACATGGTGGGCGAATCTTCATAATACACCAGTTTTAAGTCATATTCATCCTTTTTGCTCTCGGCATAGGCCGCGCCCTGGGTGCTGGTTTTTACGGCAATCTGCTTGCCCTTTAAGTCTGACAAATCTTTTGCATCGCTGTCCTTTTTCACGACCAGAATCTGACCGTCTTCAAAATAGGGTTCGGAAAAATCAAAGGTTTCCCGGCGTGCGTCGGTAATAGTCATGCCGGCAATCATTGCGTCGGCCTGGCCTGCCTGCACCGCGCCCATAGAGGCGTCGAACCCCTCGTTTTTCACTTCATATTGAAAGCCCTGGTCTTTGGCAACCGCCGCCAAAATGTCCATGTCAATGCCCACATAGGTGTTTGTGGACTGGTCTAAGAACTCATAAGGCGGGAACGCGTTGTCCGAATAAATTACATAAGTTTTGTTGCTGGCTGCGCCGCCCGGCGCAGAGGATGCAGAAGTACCTGAATCAGAATTTCCGCAGGCAACAAGGCTTAACGCCATCACAGCCGCCGCGGCCACGCATAAAAATTTTTTCAATTTCATCATACCGCTTCTTCTCCTTTATTTTTAAATTATTTGTATAGGCTTTTATTTTACCACATTTTCACAAAAATTACAAGCCCAATCCGCAATTTTCTGTGAAAAAAATAAAGCGGCGGCTTAAAAAAAACCTGCAAATCCGCGGCAAACTTGACAAATTCAGCATCGGGTGGTATAATCATTACAAAATTGTTAAATTTAAACTTGAATAGAAAAAAAAGGAGTATGTTTTATATGAAAAAAATAATCAGTATGCTGGCGTGCTGCGTCATGCTGCTGGCGTGCACGCAGGCGCTGGCGGCAGAACCCATCACCGTGGTTTTAGACTGCGCGCCGGTGGAATTTACCCAGGAGCCGGTAATTCTAAACGACAGAACGCTGGTTCCCGTCCGTGCCATTTTCGAAGCTATGGGCGCTTCCGTGGACTGGAACGGCGAAACCCAGACGGTGACCTCCGTGCTGGGCGACACCACCGTGGTGATGGTGGTGAACAACAAGGTAATGACGGTGAACGGCGCGTTTAAAACGTTAGACGCCGCGCCCCAGCTGGTAGAGGGCAGCACCATGGTGCCCACCCGGGCCGTAGCTGAAAGCTTTGGCTGCACCGTGGAATGGAACGCGCAGGACCGCAGTGTAAACATTTTCTCTCAGGCATTTTTGGCAAAAACAGCTGCGGCAGAGAGCTTCAGTTCCGTAAAGAAGCTGACCCAAAGCGGAAAAACCGCGGTTTCGGCCTTTAACATTCCCTATTTTGAGGGGTATGACGTGAAGACCGACGCGCCCGACGGCACGGATTTTGAAATCAGCACCACCACAGACGCGGGCCACGCCTCGCTCTCGGTGCGTTCTGACCTTTACACCGGCGAGGACGCGCGCTTAACCGACGAGTATGTAAAAAGCGTGGCAGACGGCATTGTCACCGTGGTTTCCGGCACTTTGCGCTCCTACGGTGTTGTGCTTTTAGGCGGCATTGAGTTTATGAAAATTGAATATACCGCGCCGCGCACCGTGTTTGGCATTACCGACCACGAGCCGGACATTACGGTTTACATGGGCCGGAAAAACGGCGTCGTTTACACCGTGACCTATTCAATCTACGGCGAAGTTGGCAGAACGGCAATCGGCGACTTTAACTACATGTTAAACGCGCTTTTAATCGCCTGATAAAAAAGGAGGGAACCCCATGAAAAAGAAGCTGTGTTTGTTTTTGGCCTGCTTGGTAAGCGTTTGTCTGCTCTCTGGCTGCGGCGGGCTGGTGTTTTTAAAGGGAGCAGACGGCCCCACTGCTGCAAAAAGTACTGAAGAACCGAAGAACGGTCGGCGTTTTGCCCGGGACTATTTAAACCAGACCAAGTCGGAAATTGAGGCCGCCCTGGGCGAAAAAGACCAGGAGACCTATTACGGCGGGGCGACGGTTTTTAAACTGAAAAACGCTGACATGTGGTTTTGGTTTGGCGGCGACGAACAGCAGTTTGAAGACGTTCCTCAGGACGCAAAATGCGTTTTCGTCCTTGCTACCCTGCGCGACGCGGCGGATTTTGACGACAGCGTTGTGACAAAAGATGTGCTGTCTGCAAAGCTGGGGTTTAACTTTTCTGAGCCGGAATTAGACGAGCACGACGGCGTGTATGAATACACCGCCCAAAAGGACGGAGTGCAGTGTACCGTTTCCTGCGCGGAAGACGGCACCGCGCTGGCCCATGATGACTATGTGATTTATAAACTGATAAACGAATAAAAATAAAAGGCCGCCCATTTGCTATCGCCTGATCAGGAAGTAAAAAATCTTTTTATACTAGTCTTCCGACTGAGCGAAAGCTTAACGGCTTGCTGACATTAATGGACAGGCGGAAAGTATGTTTTCTCGGCTGGTAAATGAAATGGTCAAATGGCAGGCGTAACGGAACGGTTAAAGTCCATGAATACAATGGCGTGAGCAGGTAAAATGAATGCCGTCCGTAGTACAACGATTTAGAGCATCAATGTGGACTTAATCTTCACATAATAATTGATGCCCGCAGACTTGTTTTAGTCTGCGGGCATTACTGTTCGTAGTATTGTTATTATTTCAGAATAATATATGTAGTAGGAAGAGTTGTATTCCCGCTATAGGGAAGCAGATATTTATGTTCAACTAAATTGGTTACCGGAGCTGATATAGCATCCTCAAATAATCTAAGATATGCCATATCTTTTGCATACTTTTTAAGGTGAACTGGTATGTGATTTGTTAGTATTTCTTTAACCGTATCCATTAAAAGCTCCGTTTCATCAGAGATTTGAGTTGCTGTGTCTAATAAAATTTCTTTGAGCTTTTGATGTTGTTCTTTAGTGAATACGGGTACATTTACAGTCAGTTTGTTTTCATTTTGAAGCACAAAGCCTTTCCTAACCATGTCTGCAGCAGTAGCTAAATCATTTTCACTAAATTGAACAGTATTGCCTTTTGCAATATCCAAAAACACATTGGTTACATTCTGTCTGTTAAAACAATACTGATGCACCATCTCCCCGTTGATTGGAAAGTCCATAAATTGCACATAATCGCCGCTGTTGTTCTCAACATGTGCAATACCGAACCTGAATTGTAAATTCCAATCGCTTGTTCCGCACTTTTCTTCGCCCCAAACAAAACATTCTGTGCCGAACTTATCTTTGGGATACACCACCTTAATTTTATTTTGCAGAATTTCAATAACTGCACGATAAAGAATAAAACTCACCATTTGCCAATTAAATGAATTCTTATTCATATCTGAACCGATAAAACCAATATTTCTGATTTCAGTTTCATTTTTCTCGATTGATTCAATGATAAGTTCAGCTACTCGTTCTTTTAAGTCAGCGGTTTTTGTCATTACCTCGTTCGCAAAATCTTGTGTAAAGATAATAATATTTGTATAGTATCTGTTTCCAACTTTTTTTAAGAGCTCGTATTCATACAACTCGCTGAGTTTATCTTCTATATAAGGGAGGGGGACTCCAATTTCCAAACTAATTTGCTCAGCAGTAATTTTGTCGTTATAACAGGCAAACAAGATGTTTTGAGAAATTTTGCTATCACACAAATGATAATACCGGTTTGCGCCATTGCCCCAAAACAGGAGTGATAAACCTTTCGGGTTGTAACTCTGTTGTCCGTAATTTCTTTCCATAACCATACCTCCTTTCAAAATTTGTCGTGACTTGAATAGTAGATATTTAGCCATACTTTCGCTAATGGAGAGTATGCAGGATATTTCCGAACAAGATTTATTCTCGATATAATACAGAATAATAGCTCTACGATATTTTTCTGCAAGAAGTGTCAATTCACGGCGTAATATATAAACCTCTGAAGAATCATCTTCAGGTATCAAATCTTCAAGTTGCAAGTTGTCATTCAACTCACACATTTTTATTTTTGCTTTATTCTTACACCACTGTTTATAAACATTTCTGGCAACCGCCCACATAAACCCATAAAAAGCGTCTGTGTTTTTTATATTATCAGCTGATTTATAAATTTCCAATATAATATCTTGGGCTAAATCTTCTGCTTCAAAATGGTTCGATGTACGAGCAGTGCAATATGAAAAAAGCGACATTGCTGTTTCCGTTATTCGAGAATCAAGTTCGTGCTTATCCACGCTAACACCTCCTTTTGTTTTATCCTCACCGGCGATTTCACCAATATAGTGTCTGAAAAGGCGATATGGTTAAGGTTTGGAGGAAAATAATTTTATTTTTTAAAATGCCGCACACATAAAGGTGTCAGCTTTTTCGTCACCTAAAATTAGACGATAATGAATGATATGCAGTTTGTGATAATGATAGCATTGGATTTTGATACCAAAATTCAAACAGGCAGGGCTACCGCTTTGTAGCATAAAAAGAAACGGTGCAACCCCTTTTGAGGTTGCACTGTAACTTACATAGGAATTACTTCCTTCATGAGATTTACCCATTTTGGGACGGCCTTGTTCATTTTATTTTCCTTTCACCAAAGCTTTCAGCCGTTCGGTGTCTTCTTTTCCGCAGGCCTCTTTGCCGTAGCGCGCCTTTTCATAAATTGCCTGCACGTCGCCGCCGCCTGCCTTTTCGCTGATTTCACCGGGGGTTGCCGACTGCGCCACCCCTTCCGGCAGAGCAGACTGAACAAACCGCCGGTAAAGCTTTCTTATTTTCACGTTCTCCGCCGGGCCGGAGATTGCTGCTTTTTTCTGCGCCTTTGCGCCCCGGCGCACGAATGCGCGCTCCACCTTGTCCGGCACAATGCGCTCGGTTACGTCTTTATCCGTCTCTTTCGCACCGGCAAACAGGGCCTTCACCCTGCCATAAACGAACACCGCCAGAGCAATTGCACCAATTATAATCGCCGCATAAACCAAAATAAACACAATGTTGTCTAAAATGTCCCAAATGGGCGAAATCTCGCCGCTCTTTTCAAAAATGCCGGCATTAAACACGCCGCCCAAATCAATCTGCTCCGCCTGCTGAATTTCAGAGGGCTTTCCCACATCTATTTTTCCCAAAACCATTCTAATTAGAAACAAAATGCCGTTTTGCACAGCCGTCACGGCGCTCATCAACACCGTTTTCGGCACAACCGCCATCACCGCCGCAGTCACCGCGGCAAAAACGAACAAAACCGCCCCCGCCTGAGAGCGGATTTTTACAAACGGCACGTTGGAAAGCTCCTTGTTGTCCTCTAAAAATGAGTCGGTGCGCAAAAGCCCCGTCTGCAAAAAATAGAGGGACAAAAAGCAAACCACGCCGTAAAAGCAAATGGTGGTGAACTGCTTCATGCCATAGGCAGCACCCACAATGTAGAGCACACACAAAAACACAGCCAGCGCCCAGTGCACCGCATATTCCTCCGGGCCGCTTTTTTTCAGGCGGCAGTAGAACGAGTCTGCCAGCAAAAACACCAGCCCTGCGGCAAACCCAAACGTGAACCCTGCGGGAATGACGAAAAACGCCACCGCCGCCACGCCGATATGGGCGGCGCAAAACACCAGTGGGTTATAAAAAAGCCGCCGGAAGATATAAAACAACACCGCGGTGCAAAGCACAAGCCCAGCGGTCACAGCCGCAGCGGCGCCGTCCATCGGCCTGCCCAGGCACAAAAACGCCGAAATAACATAACACAGCGATGCCCGCGAAAACAGGCTTGCCAAGTCGAACATCAAATCCCGTTTCATTTTAATAGTGCACCTCCCACCGCGTTACGTTCGCTTCGCGGATTTCCGGCAGCGCCCCTGCGTCTGGCCGCACAACAAAAATGATATGCAGGCCGCCAGGCCGGGCAAGCTGCTCATAAAAGGCGGTCTTAGCCGTTCCTTTTGCACCGGTGATTAAAACCGTTTCTTGTTTTTCGCCTACGTTGTCTAAAAGGCGCTGTGCCGTCTTCTGAAACGGCGCGCAGCCCTTTTCCAAATCAATGCGGGCCAGCGTCTCTTTCATGGCCGTTAAATGCCCCGGGCCGCAGCCGCTTTTCATGTTTGCCGAAGCCTGTGTGACAATGTCACGCCCGTTGGAGGCAAGCGAAACCTCTTCCCCCTTTTGCACAAACAGGGAGGCAAGGGTGGCCGCAATGCGGATTTCTTCCTCCCGCACCCCATTGTCCGCCCAGTCGGAGTCCGGCTCTAAATCAAGGGCCAGCCGCACCTCCCCGGCGCGGGTGCTTGCGTGAACGTTCACCTTCAAATCTCCTGTTTTGGCGGTGGCTTTCCAGTTAATATCCCGCATGGGGTCAAACGGTGCATAGTCGCGGATGCCGCGGAACGCAAAGGGATCTGGCTGCTGCGCCTTCGCCTCTCTCTGACCCATAATTTTTGAAAAAACAGGCAGTAGCCGCGCCACGTCCGCCCGGGCGGGATAAACAGAAAATTCAGCACACTGCCCTCCGTTTGGGCGCACGTCTGTGAATTTGGCGGACATTAAAAGGTCAGACGACGTGAGGCTTACGCTGTCAACGGTGTAAAACCCCCGCTTTTCGCACAAAAACTCGTGGGTTCTGATAATGCGCATATAGGGCATGACGGAAAATATATCATTTTTATAAACCTTGTCCGACCGGGTTACATTTTCGCCGCCGGTGAGCGAAAGCCCCCGGGCAAAAGAAAACTTCACCCTAAGCACGGGCACCGGAAAGGCCTTTTTATTTTCAATCACTTCGCTGAGGGCGCTGTTCTCGCCTTCAACGGCAAAAGGCGTCACAAACGAAACTGTGACGCCGAGATTTTTCTTCCAAATGCGTTTATAAATGTACCTTTGAATGTAGAATAACAGCAGGGCGCAGGCCGCAGACAGTATCATTTTCATGCCACGCCCCACTCCTCCGTGGGCACGGGCACGGCCTCCAGCACATCGCCAATGATATGCTCCGCCGATGTGTCGGCTGTTACAATCAGCCTGTGACACAGACATGCCGGGGCCAATTCCTTCACGTCGTCCGGCGTTACAAACTCCCGTCCCCGGCACAGCGCATAGCCCCGCACACAGCCAAGCAACCCCAATACCGCTCGGGGGCTGATGCCGGTGCACAAGCTTGTGAGCCGGCGGGTGCGGGCCGAAAGCTCTGCAATATAATCTAAAACAGCCGGGTGCACAAACACCTGCTTTGCCGCGGCCTGAATTTCTACCAGTTCCGAAACGGAAACCACCGGCTCCAGTCCGTCTAACGGCGAGGCCGACATAAACCGTTCCATAATGGCAAGCTCCTCCTCTTTTGAGGGATAGCCCAGGCTGAGTTTCATCAAAAAACGGTCAAGCTGGGCCTCGGGCAGGGGAAATGTGCCTGCCGTTTCCACCGGATTTTGGGTGGCAATAACGAAAAACGGCTCCTCCAGCCGGCGCACAACCCCATCGGTAGTAACCTGCCGTTCCTCCATGCACTCTAACAGGCCGGACTGTGTCCGCGGCGTAGCGCGGTTAATTTCGTCCGCCAGCAAAATGTTGCAAAACACCGGACCGGGGGAAAACACAAATTCTTCGGTTTTCCGGTTATAAATGCTTAAGCCCGTCACGTCGGAGGGCAAAAGATCCGGGGTGAACTGAATTCGTGAGAACGCCGCCCCAAAGGATTTTGCCAAAGACTTTGCCAGCACAGTTTTGCCCGCTCCCGGCACGTCCTCTAAGAGCACGTGCCCGCCGGCACACAGGGCTGAGAGGATCTTTAAAATTACGTCCTCTTTTCCCACCACAACCTTAGAAATATTGTCCGCAGCGCTTTTTATGCGCTCCTGCGCCGATTTTAAATCCATTGTCACACAACTCTTTTCTAATTATTATGAATAGGACTGAATTTGCCGAATTGCGTCCTGCACGGCCGCCTCGCTCTCCAGCGGCTGGGAATAAATCACACTGCCGCCGCAGGTTGCCGTGGCAAGGTAGATAGAGCCCGCCTTTTTAATGACGCAGGAAATGGGCTTGTTTAAATACTGGCTCACACCCATCTGTTCGGCATAGGGGCCAATGGCCACCATCTCACCCGTTCTGGGGTGTTTCACCTTTGTGCTGGACGAAATCACCACCGTGGACGAATATACCACGTCCCCGTCCGCCGCAGAATCAGCCGGGCTGTCGGATGATTTGCCGTCTGTCCCGCCCTGGGGCTTTGCCGGCGGAATCGTGTCAAGCTCCTCTGCAAACTTTGCAAAGTCCTCCGGGGTGTTAGTTGCGGTTTCTGCCGCTGCACCAGCCTGTTTCATCACGTCGTTCCGTTTTAGCACAAACGTGTCGCCGCCGGTTTTCTCCACCGTAATCGTATTCACGTCTGAAAGCAGACTGAACAGCACCGCCGCGTCTTTCGTCAGCTTTGTTCTGTCAATATTTGCTTCTTCTGAAAACACTAATTTTAGCCCCTCCGGCGATTTTGCCGCAGAAACGGTTTTCATTTGGTCGGGCGTTAAAATCTTTTCTAAAATCTGCATTACCGACTGGTCGGTGCTCTCGGCGGTTTTCATCGCCACCAGCGCTTCAGCGTTGTCGCGGTAGAGATTTGTAGGGATTTCCAAAAGCCGGGACGTTTCTGTTTCGCCGGTTTTCAGGCGGTAAGAGGTAATGCCCTTGTCTTTTACAATTTCTTTGGTTAAGCCGTCAAAAATAACCGGATTGTTGTCATAGGTATAAACACCGTCTCCCCGGTCGTAATAGGAATATAAATAGCCGCGCCCTGCATCGCTTTCAATGTGGGACCAGGTTTTTAAAACCGCACCATCGGCTGTGGTTTCATAGCTTAAAATGTCCAGCCCGGTTCGCTCGCCTTTCTTCTGGCGGCTGATAAAGGCATCGATTAAGCTCACATTTTTCACCGCGGTGCTGCCATCTGACAGAGTAATCTTTGCGGTTTTGTCGTCGCCAATGTCGTAATAGCCCACTGCCGCAATGTTCTTTTGCGGCGGCTTTGAGCCAATTTCAGGAATTTTCAGGCTTGCCGCAATCCGCTCCGCCGTCATGGAGCTTACCCCCGTGCGGAGCAAGGTAATTGAAATGGCATAAGGCTCGGGGTTGGGTATGTTTTTAATAAAATACTGCACGGCCCTTCCGCTATCTGTTTCAAAGGTGTTTTTTAAAATCACCTCCGTTTTATTTTCGGTTTTCACATTGCCTTTGGCCTCAAAGCCCGAATAGGCAACTGCGTTATTTGCATCCGGCTCCTCGTTTACCAAAACGAATTTACCTACTGCAACGCCATTTTTGTCGGTTAACGTGCCGTTTGCGTCGGAGCTCCAGCCCTTTGGCACCGAAATTTCATATCCCTTGGCAGAAATTGTTTTCACCAGCGGCTTGCCAACGGCAAACCACACGGCGCAGGCCGCCGCGGCAACAACCAAAACTGCGGCAATCACGCCAACCGCTATTTTTCCTTTTTTCATGTTTCTCACTCCAGTTTTTAACGGGGAAATGCGCTCCCCATTTCCAATTTAATTTTTATGTTCCTCTGTCAGCTCGCCAATGGCAAGCCCGTCTTTCTCACCGGTAATGGCAACGGTATGAAACTCCCCGCTAACATCCCTTTGGCTTTTGGCCAAAACGGTGATGTAATTGTCCGTTTTCCCCTCATAAAGATTGGGAATTCCCTTATGCTCCTGCTCAAACAGCACCGAAACGGTTTTTCCAATGTAAGATGCCACAAACTGCTGGTTTAAAGTTTTCACAAGACCAATCAGCCGGTGGCTGCGATCTTCTTTCACTTCGGGAGCAACCTGACCATCCATCTTTTCAGCCTTCGTGCCTTTGCGCACAGAATATTTAAAAACATGCGCGTCGGCAAAACCAATTTTTTCAACAAAGGCCAAGGTGTTTAGAAACTCCTCCTCCGTTTCACCGGGAAAGCCCACCATTATGTCGGTAGTAATAGCCGCGCCGGGCAATGCTCTGCGAATTTTTAAAACTGCGGCTTCATAGTCCGCCGTGGAATAGTGCCGGTTCATTCTAAAAAGCGTTTCGTCACATCCGCTTTGCAGAGACAGGTGAAAGTGCCGGCAAACTTTTGAAAGCCCGGCAATTTGCTGTGTAAATATATCGTCAAACAAGGTTGGTTCCAGCGAACCCAAACGAATTCGCGCAATTCCGTCAATTTTGTTTAATTCAGCCAGCAGGTCAATTAAATATGGCCCGCCCCGCTCTTTGCCGTAGGAGGCCAAATGAATTCCCACCAGCACAATTTCTGAAAAGCCGCTTTGGCTCAGGCGCTTAGCCTCGACAACGCAGCTTTCCAGCGAGCGGGAACGAATTCTGCCCCGGGCGTAGGGAATAATGCAGTAAGAGCAAAAGTTGTTGCACCCGTCCTGCACCTTTAAAAAGGCCCGGCTTCTGCCCTCGTAGCTGGTAACACAAAGTTCTTCAAACTCGTCTTTTTCGTCCAAGCCCGACACAAGGCATACCCGTTTGCGGGTTAATAAAAATTCCTCCACTACGTCCGCCGTGCGGCCCTTGTCCCCCGTGCCTAAAATTAGGTCCACCTCTGGGATAGCCGCAACCTCCTCCGGTGCGGTTTGGGCATAGCACCCCATCACCACCAGCACCGCATTGGGGTTTAACTGTTTTGTCCGCCGAATCATCTGGCGGGACTTGCGGCTCGACAGGTGCGTCACCGTGCAGGTGTTAATTATGTAAACGTCGGCAGCCTGGTCGAAGTCAGTTAAGAAAAAGCCCCTTTTTGCAAACTGTTCTGCCACCGCCTCCGACTCGTAGGCGTTCACCTTGCATCCCAGCGTGCAAATGGCAACGGATTTTGTCATACTTCCTCCAAAAGATTATGATTTTTCACGGTAATATTATACCATGCTCCACCCCAAATGGCAAGTAAATTGCCTCAATCGTAAAAAAAGTTTAAAATTTAGCGCATTTTTTTTATAAAAAATACTTGCAATTTATCGCAGATTGTATTATAATAATCAAGTACGCAAAAACGGGATGTAGCGCAGTTTGGTAGCGCACTACGTTCGGGACGTAGGGGCCGCAGGTTCAAATCCTGTCATCCCGACCAGTCGGAGCAAAGGAAAGCCTTGCTCCGTTTTTCTTTGTCAGGAAAAACAAACGCCCGCTTTCTTGCTTCTCCTCTTTCGTAAGAAGTCCCGCTCGGTTCGCCTGCTCAGTTGTAAACGCCTTCGCGGCGGTTCTCTGTCGCTATCAACTTTTCACGACTTTGCGCTTCGGTGCTGTCAAGCCCTTATTTTACTGTATTTTTACGAAAGTCCAATAAAAATACTTACAACAAATGTGAACGGTAATTTTGATAAAAAATTATCGTTCTTTTTGTTTGCCCATGCCGAGCAAACAAAAAGAGTAACCTTTTTTCTTGGCTACTCTTAAAATTCGTATTCAATTTTATTTTGCAATAATGTTTACTTTTAAAGTGCATATCGCATATACAGGGGGAGGATAATTCAAAGGTCCTGTATGTATTAAGCCGCCCCCATTTATAGATCAAAAAAACTATTGCAGATTTTTATAGCTTCTAAGGGACATGACTAGTGCCTGCTCTCGCGTAGCATTTGCATATCTTTCTGCTTCCTGTTTAGAATTTGTGTTTCTGGGTGCAAACAATTCATCCCCTATGCCGCTGATGACACCGTATTTTGTCATAAAATAAACGCTTGGCTTTGCATACTCAGAAATTTCTTCATCATCAGCATATTTGGGAACGCCGGAATAATTAATCGTAAACTGCTCATCCGTCGCCAAGGTCCACTCTGGCCATTCGGAGCGTTTATACACCCTGCAAAGCATAGTAGCCAGCTGTTCTCTAGTAATCCATTCATCCGGTGCAAATTGCTCTTCACTATAACCAGCCACTGCACCGATGTTATAAGCTTTTAAAATATAATTTCTGTTTTCATTTTCTCCAATATCTTTAAATTTGCACTCGGAAGACATTACTGCACGTCCGTCTGTCATGGATTCAAATAGCTCAACACAAATTGCGGCAAACTCGCCGCGTGTCACGGGCTGTGTCATATCCTTTCCTACTAATACGTCTGGAATCAGACCGATATCCGCCGCTTCTTGAAGTTCTGAAGTGGACCATTCCGCAGAATCTGCCCAGGTCTCCCACTCGCAGATAAAGCCGATTGTGTCTGCGGAAAAATTGTCTTCTTCGCCGGGATAAGTATTGTCATTATACATATCATTCCATGCAAATCGCCTGCTGCTTCCAACTGCAGGGTTTGCCGTGTTGTAGATCTGAACATACTGCTCCTTCTCTCCGTCGGAGCGAGTGTGGCTGTTGGGTTCGATCGAGTCCCAGTTGGAATAAGAAAACACCTCGCCTGTAATCCATGCAGGCGAACCTTCCGCTGTCGTTGCACCGATCCAATATTGTTTCTTAGAACCGCCTTCTAATAGTCCCTCTACAAATTTCTGTTCCGCTTCGGAGGTAATGGTTACCAGATGTCCTCCAAGTTCTTCGCAGCGTGCCTTTGCCTGGGTCCAGGTCAACCCCTCATCAAAACGTTGATAGCTGTGATTTTGATAAATACTATCTGTCAGCTGCTGGTAGCTTTCATTATTTCGGATCAGAACAAATTCCCAGCTGCTGTTTTCACTCACCAGTCCCGTATATACCCCGTCAGCCAAAGTTCCTGACAAAGAAACAAACGAATAGCCGGAAGGATGATTGATCCATTCGTCCCCCTCTACTACATATTGTCCCCCGTCATAGGACACATAAACAGTATAAGAACCATCCTTCGCATTGGATTTCCCAGGCATATTATAAAATTCAAATATTCCTGTACCATCTTCATTCACAGTAAGCGTCAGACCTGTTTGCCCCTGATTGGCGTAGTACCAACCTTCATAGGTGCCCGCAAAAGTGGTAACTTCATCAGACGCTGCTGTACATACCAGACATGTAGCGAACAAAAAGAATGCAGCAAAAAACAGGCAAGCGATTTTTTTCATTATTATCTTCCTTTCTAAACAGATCTAAAATAGTTTATTTTAATAGAATTTATTTTATCACATTTATGAATTAATGTCAATTCATATCGGGAAACAGTTAGTGTCAAGTAAAAATTAACAAGCTATTCAACGAACCATAAAAAACTTACCGATTTTTACTTGACATTATATTTTACCCTGCAGCAGATTACATGCACCCCTGATTTTGGTTATCTTTTATTGTCATTATTGATATGCTGAATTTGGAGATGTTCAAATGTAAATATTAGGAATTAACGAACCCTGTTCAGCGGCTCAAATAGTCTCCGATGGCAGACGATACACTTGTCCCAATAAAAAATAAGTGGTGAAATGTACTTTAAATTTAAAAATAGATAGCACAGTAGCTAATTTTTCTGAGTTCAAAGATTAAGCCTCCATAGAGTAATTATATCGAACTTACAAGGGAGTGCAACTTTCTTGTAAGGGTGATGCTCGAAATGACAAGGGGTACATTTTATCAAAATTAGCATTCTTTGTCAAAACGAAGCAAAAAAGTTCTGCTCTGTTTTTTGTCAAAAAACATCCGCCAGTTTTTTTATTAGTGCAGTCAAGCCCCTTATTTTTGATAACCTTTATAAAATCCTCTATCAAAAGTAATTGTTATACTTTAATAAATAATGTTACAAATAAAATTTTAAGATAAAATAAAAAAATTGATAAACTTTGAAAAATATTATTGACAAATTAATACTGTTGTTTTATAATACTAAATATCAAGAAAGTTTAAAGATTACATTATATAAATTTAATTAAAGTATTGTAATTACTTTTGAGGTGATTTAAATGGAAACAATGAGTTCGATAACCAAATTTTTTTTGGAGCCCATATTAAAAAAATCTCCAAATTCACTTGAAACACTGAATCAGGGATTGCTCGTATGTTTTGCTGCATATGTAATAAAGAAAAAACAAATAAGCGAACATGACAGCTATTTTAGAAAAAACGTACAAACAAATACAGAAATATACATTCGTGATTTGATTTATGATGTAATTCACCCAAACGTTCCCAAAGAGCTGAGAGAGGCAGTAGATGTAATAACGGCTGAAAATAAGTATTGCGACATAACAGAAATGACGGAATTTTTATTGAACAACAAATTAAATATAGAAGATTGTCAGAAAATTGCTAACGATTTAGCTGTCCACTACTATCCCATGGTGATTACAGAATCTATCACTACCCCTGCCCCCATTAACGAATTATGCCTGTCTATTTTAAACCCAATCAACGGT
Source organism: Congzhengia sp. (assembly GCF_037235575.1). Classification (NCBI taxonomy): domain Bacteria; kingdom Bacillati; phylum Bacillota; class Clostridia; order Eubacteriales; family Oscillospiraceae; genus Congzhengia; species Congzhengia sp. The sequence goes on from NZ_JAXUNN010000036.1 coordinate 46,289, forward strand.
TCCTTTTACGATGGTGTAGCCGGTCTTTGTTCAACCTGTATTGCCGCAGGTCGATATGCCAAAGAACGAAACGGAGAACTCTTTATTTATGCGCAGGAAAAACTGGAAATATTGTGCGCCGTTTCTACAATTCGGGCATATATAAATGAAATTGAGTTTTCGCAGATACTGAGCGGAGATGTGTTTACAAATCCCCGTTTTAAAAATGATTTTGGAGAAGGCCTGATGAGATTTGATTACTCCATCATGTTTCCTCCCCTCGGCTCCTCCTGGTCTGATTTAGAACAAACGATTGTTAACGATTCATATGACAGGTTCAAATTTAGCTACGCGCTGCCAAAATCCAATTCTGAGTGGCTGTTTATTGAGCACCAAGCGGCTTCTTTAGCCGATACCGGCCGAGGTATTATCGCAGTTTCAACAGGAACCTTATACAATTCCTCATACAGCTGGATTCGGCGTCATGTAATTGAGGAAGGATATATAGAATGCATTATCACATTGCCATCAAAAATTTTATCTTACACAACAATGCCGCTGAGCCTAATTGTAATCAATAAAGCAAAGAGAAACTCCGCTATCACAATGATACAGGCTGAAGGCCTATTCTCAAAAAACAATTCTACCCGTGTTGTAGACCAGCTGGACAAGCAGGTTATTAATAAAATTGTATCAATTTATAACGGAACATGTATGGATCAACAAATCGGAAGAGTAATAAACGAACAAGAACTTTTGCAGAATGATTGTATCTTATTGCCCAGCCGTTATATATCGTCCTCCTCTATTGAATCTGAACTGGGCCGGGTATTTGTGGATCTTAGCAAAGTTACAAATTGGCCCGTACTTAAAAATATTTCTGATAAAATATACCGAGGTATGAACGTTTCAAAGACGGCAGAAGAATGCCCGGATGGGAAGTATAGAATCATTAATTATGCAGATATCCAGGACGGAAACATTATTTTAGAGAATTTAAAAACCTATCATATAAATGCTGATGTTTCAAAATATGTGGTTCAACCAGGAGATGTTCTCGTCTCGTGTAAAGGTGTTACGATTAAAACCTGCGTCGTACCTGATGGCATTCATAATATCTTATTATCCATCAATTTTGTCGGGATACGGCTCAATAAAGAAAAATGTGATCCGTATTATTTGAAATATTGTTTAGACAGTCCAGTTGGACAAGCATTTTTAAAAGGCCGTCAGGTCGGAACCTCCATTATTACCTTAAAAAACAAAGATTTTGAAGAATTTCCAATTTCTTTAGTGCCTATAACGGAACAAAAACGTTATATTGCTGAGTTTGAAAAAACAAACCGTTACATTTGTAACGAGATTGAACAGTTACATCGCCATTTAATTCATGAAAAATGGCAATTTTATCAGCACCTTGGATTAGGCGAAATTATTACAAGAATTGGGGAGGACTATCAAGATGAATCAAATTAGAACCGGCGATATTTTTTTGGTGGACTTTAAAGCAGATACTTCAAGCAACATAATTCGTGGGTTTCGGCCAGCGATTGTTGTAAAAACCTCGAACAATTCACCTCTGATTCATTTAGTACCTTTAAGTACGAGTGTAAGAAAAAAATTGAATTGTTTTCATATTAAAATCACTGGTTATGGATTGGATAAGCCGAGTATTGCCTTAATTGAACAGATTTGTCCAATGGATAAATTAAAGCTTGGCAAAAAGATTGGATCAATATCTGAAAAAAGTGAACTTCAGCACATTCTTAATAGTGTAAAGCATTTTTTTGAACTTGATGCGGCATAGGTAAACGGTATTTTAAATAAAGAGAGCTTGAGTATAATTGGGAGGGCCAGATGTGCTGGCTGCCCCCTATTGTAATTTTGGAGCGGAAGCTAAAACTGGCGCCTTAATGGCCCGTTTGGTTTGGAAAATATAACAACGTGCCCCCCCTGCTAACAAAGCAGGGGGGCTTTCACTCTCTTTAAACAGACTTATCATAGACAAAAGGCATAGTGATCTATAAAAGATGAGTATTTGCCATTTTTGCCGCTATGCGTTATAATAAAGACAGTAAAATGAAACAGACATGGAGGAACAAGCTATGAAACTGATACAAAATCAAACGTTCGACGCGGAGCGGGCGTTGTATGGCGAAAAGGAGCTTCATTTAAATAACTGCACGTTCGATGGTCCGGCAGACGGCGAAAGCGCATTAAAAGAGTGTGAAAACATTCAGGTTGAAAACTGCCGGTTTCACCTCCGCTACCCTTTTTGGCACGACAGCGGCCTGAAGGTGAACGGCTCAGAACTTACGCCCCTATGCCGTGCCGCCCTATGGTATGACAATCGTGTAGAAATCAAAAACAGCAAGCTGCACGGCATTAAAGCCCTGCGGGAATGCAGCGACGTTGCGATTTCCGGCTGCGACATTTGCTCTGCCGAATTTGGCTGGTCGGTGCGGAATTTGCAAATGCACCATTGCACCGCCGAAAGCGAATATTTTCTTATGCGCTCTGAGAACATGCGGCTGAGCCATGTGCGGCTGAAAGGAAAATATTCGTTTCAATACATAAAGAACGCGGTTTTTGAAGACTGCGAGTTTGACACAAAAGACGCATTCTGGCACGCCGAAAACGTAACGGTGAAAAACAGTGTTATTAAGGGGGAATATTTGGGGTGGTATTCAAACGGCCTGACGCTGGATCACTGCAAAATTATCGGCACCCAGCCCTTATGCTACTGCAAAAACCTGACGCTTTTGGATTGCGAAATGTCCGGCACCGACCTGTGCTTTGAAAAATCCCAGGTCAACGCAACCATAAAGACACCGGTAGACAGCATAAAAAATCCTTTGTCCGGCACCATATACGCGCCATCGGTGAGCGAAATTATTATGGACGACGAAAACGCCCGGGGAAAAATCATTGTAGATAAAGCTGTATTTGATAGTCCCACTGCAAAATCCCCGTCACCACAATGCTGTGCACAATGAATTCCGGCCTTGCACCATATGCTTCTTTCGCCCGTTTTAAAAGCACCTGAAGCACTTGGTCTTTATTCTCCTCTGTACAGTTTGCGCAAAGGTAATCCCCCTCCGGCAAAACCGTAAGCCCCTCTAACGAAGGGAAACTGCAGCACACGGCAAACAGCCTGGTTTTGCCCTTTATTGTAATCATGCCTGCCGCGTCTTCAAACAAAAACTTTGGCCGCTGCTGTTCGTTTAACTGCTCATAAAAGTGGCTGTGGTAGCTCCACAAATTTTTTAAATTGGGACGCTCTAAATTGTCCGACAGCAAAATCACCCGTTTGGGCATGTGCTTCACAAACCAGTCTTCTTCGCCGCCTTGCGCGGCGCTTTTCTTTTTTTCATAGTCCAGCCGGGCGCGCTTAATTTTTTCTTTCGCATATTTTAAGCGTGCAATTTTTTGATCTGCGCTCTGTTCCGCCTGCTTTAAACGCGCAATCACGCAGGACAAATCCTTTTGCTGCAAAAGTTCTTTTATGTCTGTGAGCGAAAAGTCCATTATTTTTAAAAGCTCAATGGTTTTTAACTGCACAATCTCCTGCTGAGAATAATAGCGATACCCCGAAAATTTGTCCCTCTGGCACGGCTTTACAAGGCCAATCCTGTCATAGTGCCGCAGGGTTTCGGTGGTGGTGCCTGCAAGTTTTGCCGCCTGTTTTATGGTAAATTCCTGCATAAAAAATTCCCCCTTGACTTTTGTGTTACACAAAGGTGTATAATGTAATTATACCATAAAAAACAACATTGTGGGAGGAATATTTTATGAAAAAAATATTAAAAAATCAGATTGTAACAATTTGCCTTGCGGCGGTCGTGGCTGCCGCCGGCACGTTGCTCACCGGCTGCGGCGCAAAGCCTTCCGGCGAGGAACATGAATTTGTGGAAAAAAACTACACCGCCCCGGCAGAAGACGTGAACACCCTGACTATTGACGTGAAAAACCGGAAAATTGAACTGCTTCCATCGGAAAACGAGCAAATCTGCATTACCTATTATGAAAGCGACAAGGAATTTTATGAGCTGAACCGAACGGAAGAAAAAGAGCTGCGCATGACCTATGCCGAAAACAAACAATGGGGCGACTATGTAGGCAGAAAAACCGCTCCGGAAAACAGAACTGTCCGCATTGAGCTTCCTCAGTCCGCTTTACACAGCCTTACGCTTAACACCACCAATGCAGACATTTCCCTGCCGCCCCTTTCGGTTTTAAATTCTGTAACGGTGTCAGTAAACAACGGCAACATTGCGCTGGAAAACCTAAACCCAGGAAACTCCGTTACGTTAAACGCGAAAAACGGCAACATCAGCGGAACCATTGCAGGAACAATGGACGAGTTTGCAATTCACACACAGGTGAAAAAGGGAGAAAGCAATTTGCCGCCAGAAAAGGAAACCGGCACAAAAACGTTGCTTGCCTCTGCCAACAACGGTAATATTCAGTTAAACTTTCTTGGACAAAATGAATAAAAAAACACGGGCAGGCAATTGCGCCTGTCCTTTTTTGCGCTTTTGGTTTCCTGTACCGTTGTGTCAGACAAGCAGGCCAGTGAATATAATGTTAGTAGGAAATTCTATTTTATGTAAAGGAGCAAAAAAATGGCAACAATATCAGGAAGAGTCATTTTCGACAGGGACAGAAACGTCACAGTCACCTCGTCAGATTCGCCGTCGCTTTGGGTTGCCACAATTACGGCAATTGAAGAAAGCCCTGCGTCCGCCTTGACAATGGACAAAAATGTATAACCGTCCATCACGGGCATAACAAGGTCCAGCAGGATGATGGAAATGCCCTCCTTGTAGCGCCGTGCGATTTCAAGTGCTTTCTGGCCGTTTTCGGCCTCCAAAACTTCATATTCCGTTGCCAAAATCCCACACAGCAGCTCCCGGTTGAGCATGTTATCTTCCACAACCAGGACCTTTTCCTTGAATACATTGGACAATCCCCTTTCGGACATTTTTCAGCATAATATATGTAACTCATTCTATCACCGTGCAGGATAAAAAGCAAATAATCTTTTTAAGCAAAAAGCAAAACTTGACGCGGTTAACAATCAAGTGCTATAATCATAAAAAAGGAGGAATATTATGGACATTTTAGACACCATGAATTCACGGCATGCAGTGCGCGCATTTAAAAATACACCTATAGACCTTGGCAAAACCACTGCCTTAAATGAGCTGATTGAGAGCATAAATAAACGCAGCGGACTGCATATTCAATTAATTACAAACGAACCAGAGGCGTTTTCCGGCATTATGGCCCGCATGGCTGGCTTTCGAAACGCAAAAAACTATATAGCACTGATAGGAAAAAACGCCCCTGGCCTTGAGGAACGGTGCGGATATTTTGGGGAACACATCGTGTTAAAAGCGACTGAGCTTGGGCTAAACACCTGCTGGGTAGCCCTGACCTTTAACCGGGGCAAGTGCCGTAAAAAGTGCGAAATAGATTCAGAAAAGGGTGAAAAGCTTTTAATGATCATTGCTCTGGGCATCGGTGAATCAAATGGCACGCCTCACACCTCAAAACCCCCAGAATCCTTTTATACTCCCACTGGGAACGAGCCCGAATGGTTTGTCCGCGGCATTAGAGCTGCCGCTCTGGCTCCAACCGCCATGAACAAACAAAAATTTTTCTTCACTTTAAGCGGCGGTTTCGTTTCCGCTGAATCACCCAAAGGCTTTGAGGTGGATTTGGGAATTGTGAAATATCACTTTGAAGCGGCGGCAGGAAAAGGGAATTTTCAGTGGAGGTAATTTATAATTGACAGTTTTTGTCGATTTATGATATACTGAAAACACAATTAACATCCAAAGATATAAAGGAGGATTATCATGAAAATAAAGAAATTGACAAGCATTATTCTTGCGGTTGGTATGCTGCTTTTTAGCATGAAACTGCCCGCACTGCGCGCGGAGGATTTGCCTTCTGCGCCCATGGCTTTTATGGTGGAAAAGGGTATTTTTCAGGGAGATGAGACCGGAAATCTGAATGAAAACGGCCTGATTTCAAGAGGTGAATTTTGCAAAATTGTGTCGATTGCTTTTGGTCTTTCGGCGCAGGAAAAAGCAGCGCCTTTTCAGGATACGCAAAACCACTGGGCTAAGGAATATATTGACATCTTGTTTTCAAACGGATATGTCAGCGGCGTAAGCGAAACTGAGTTTGAGCCGGATGAAACGGTTACATATGAGCAGGCCTTTGCCATAATCCTGCGGATTGCGGGATATTCTACGCAAGATTATCCCTATGGCTATCTGACCGCTGCAATGAATTTAGGCATCAGTGACCGCGTCCCCGCTTTAACGGGACAGCCAGCAAGACGAATTGACGCTGCCCAAATGCTTTTCAACGTTTTAACAAATAGTGACGAGAGCAATTGGAATTATTCTAACACCTATTTTTCCGACGGCTCTGCAGGAGGATCGTCAGGCAGCGCCACTGCCGGAGGTACCAGCAGGCCGGCTTCCTCCTCAGATTATGATGCAAAAGACGGCTATTTTCCCTCTTATCCGAGCTATCCAATAAATACAGAGGAATATGCATACAATCCCGAAAACGGATACCGCTCTCCGGTTACCAGCCCCCTTTCCACCTTTTCTTTGGACGTTGACACCGCCTCCTATAGTAATGTGCGGCAAAAGTTACTGCGGGGTCAGCTACCTGAAAAGGGCGCTGTAAGAACAGAGGAAATGGTTAACTATTTTGACTACGATTTTCCCGTTCCGAAAGATAGTGAACCGTTTTCGGTTTATACCGAGGTCGCAGCCTGCCCCTGGAATGAAAACAACAATCTTGCAATGATAGCCTTAAAAGGATATGAACTGGAGAAGGCCCAGGCACCGGCGAGTAATCTTGTATTTTTAATTGACGTTTCCGGCTCCATGTTTTCGCAGAACAAACTGCCTTTGGCGCAAAAATCTATGCTGATGCTGGCAGATACCTTAAATGCTGACGACAAGATAACCATTGTAACTTACGCAGGAAGCTCCGACGTTGTGTTAGACACGGTCTCCGGCAGTGAAAAAGAGACCATTAAAACCGCCGTTAATTCTCTGCATGCCGGCGGAAGCACAAACGGCGCAGGGGGCATTATAACTGCCTATGAAAAAGCGCAGGCGGCATTTATTGACGGCGGTAACAACCGGGTTATTATTTGTTCAGACGGCGATTTTAACGTCGGTATAACCGCAAACGCAAGCTTAGAAGAATTAATTTCTGAAAAGGCCAAAAGTGGCGTATTTTTAAGCGTTTTGGGCTTTGGTATGGGAAATTATAAAGACAGCAAGATGGAACTTCTAGCTGACTGCGGCAACGGCAATTACGCCTATATTGACAGTTTAAAAGAAGCCAAAAAGGTGTTGGTGGATGACATGACGTCAACCATATTCACCATTGCTAAAGATGTGAAGCTGCAAGTTGAGTTTAATCCCGCCAGAGTTTCACAATATCGGTTAATTGGCTACGAAAACCGGCTTTTGAATCCGGAAGATTTTACCGACGATACAAAAGACGCCGGTGAAATGGGCGCGGGTCACACCATGGTGGCGTTTTACGAAATTGTTCCCAATAAAGACGGAACCGTTGATGGGACAGATTTCAAATATCAAGACGTAACCGTAAAGGATAGCGGCGATATTTTCACCGTTCATTTAAGATACAAACTGCCCGGCAGCGATACAAGTGAACAAGCGCAGGATATTTCTGAAACTGAAATCTCCCAGCTTCCCAGTGAAAACTTTAATTTTGCCTCGGCAGTTGTAGAATTTGCACTGATTTTAAACAATTCAGAATTTAGAGCAGATGCAAGTTTAAACAATGTTATCGCCCGTGCACTCGAAAACCGCGGAGCGGACGAATTTGGCTATCGCGCAGAATTTCTGCAACTTGCAAATTTAGTAAAACTGCTAATTGAATAACATAAAAAATCGAGCTGGAAAATGTTTTCGGCTCGTTTTTTTATGTGTTTAAATCTTGACAACCCTGCCAATTTGTGCTACTTTTAATCTAATAAGTCAATTCTCTTGAAAGGACGGAAAAAACAAATGAAAAAACGAATTTTAACACTGCTGCTTGCCATTACATTGGCGTTGGGCGTTTGTACGCCTGCGGTTTTTGCCGGGGAGGACAACGCGGCGGTTACCATTATCCACACGACCGACGCCCACGGCAGAACGCTGGGCTATGCGGCCATTGCCAATTTGGTGAAACAGCACGAAAGTGCAGGAGAAAATGTGCTGCTGTTAGACTCCGGCGACATTTTCCACGGCCTGCCAGCGGCGAACTTAGAGCGCGGCGGCAGCATAGCGCCGCTTTTAAAAGCGGTGGGCTACGACGCTGTGACCACAGGCAACCACGACTATAACTTCGGCACAGACCGCTTAAAGGAGCTGGGCGAACAGGCCGGGACGCCCATTTTAGCCGCCAACGTGGTGGATGAAGATGGTAATCTGGTGTTTGAGGATTATAAAATTTGGAACTTTAACGGCTTTAAGGTAGGTGTGTTCGGCATTGCCAACGACCACACAAAGACCAAAACTGCCCCGGCCAACACCGATGGCATTGAATTCCGTGACGACATTGAAACCGCCAAAAAAATGGTAGACGAATTAGAGGACCAAGCAGACTACATTGTGGCGCTAACCCACATCGGAAGCCAGATTGAGTCTGAGGGCACCAGCATTGATTTGGCAAACGAGGTTAAGGGAATTGACCTGATTTTAGACGGCCACTCCCATAATACCAACGACGGCATTATAGTTGGCGAAACCATGCTGGTAAGCGATGGCTATAACCAGGAGAGCGCCGGCGTGGTTCGTGTTTACAGCGATAAAAAGGAGGAATTTTCTCGCTTCTCCATCACCGGAGATACGCCTGGGGACGAAGAAATTCAGGCCCTTGTCGATGCGACTGACAAGGCCCAGTCTGCGCTGTTAGAAGAAGAGGTCGGGGAAACCAGTGTGTTCTTAAACGCAGAATATCCCTTTGTCCGCACCCAGGAAACCTACATGGGCGATCTCATCTGCGACAGCTACCGCCTGGAAACCGGGGCGCAGATTGCTGTTGAAAACGGCGGCGGAATTCGCGCGTCAATCCCGGCGGGCAAAATTACCCGGGGCCAGGTTTACAAGGCGTTTCCTTTTGGGAATTACATCGTGACAAAAGAAGTAACAGGGGCAGATTTTATTCAGATTTTAGAAGACTCTGTGAGAGAAGTTACCGAAATGGGCGGTTCTTTTCTGCAAATTTCTGGCGCAGGCTATGCTTATGACGCAGCGAAAGAGCCCGGCAAGCGCATTAGCGGCGTTACCGTTGCGGGCCAGCCAATTGACCCAGCCGCGACATATACCGTTGCCACCAACAACTATGTGGGCACAACATTTTCAAAATTTGCAGACTATCCGGTGTTAAACGAATATTGCGCTTCTGACGAGGCGCTGATTTCCTACCTGGCAAAGGGCGCCGTAGCGTTTCATGATGAAACTCCCCGCATAACGGTGCTCGGCGGCATTGGGAATGACTACCGCATTTGTATCGACGCATATTTAACCGAGAACGACGTTGCCCCCGTTGTGAGCGGCGAGTCTGTTCTTCTTCCTTTCCGTGCGGTGTTTGAGCTGTCGAACTATACCGTGTCGTGGGACGGCGCACTGCAAACGGCAACCGCCGCTAAGGACGCAAGTACCGTCAGCGTTTGCTATTCAGACGGAACGGTGGCCATTGACGGCGTGCCTGTTGACGCAAAGGTCACTATGGTGCAGGACAGGGTGCTGATAGACAGCGCAGCCATTGCAAAAGCGCTGAACAAAGCCGTTTATGTTGATGAATTTACAAAATCTATCGTATTATTTTAAAGGAACTAAAGCCGCCCAAAATGGGCGGCTTTTTTATTCTCTGACATCACTTTGAATTCGTGTACAACCTTTTTCTATGCTATACTGTTTTTAAAGAAAAGTAAAAAGGAGGAAACTCATGAACATTTTAGACGAATTTCGGGACTTGTGCTTTGATCGTCCAAATTTTCTATCGAAAAATTCGGACTATTGGAACTATTCCCAAAAAATCATTGAAAAAGAAGAACACCTGACCAGCGAAGAAATGGAAAAATTAGAAAGCATATTGGCCGACGTGAACAAATCAAACCGCATTGAAGTTGAAAACGCATTTAACCAGGGTTTTTGCGCCGGCGTAAAGTTAATGGCGGAAATATTCTCAAAAAAATAAAAAAAACAAGAAACTGTTGATTAACAGTTTCTTGTTTTATGCATAAATTTTTGTATACAAAATTTAAGTTTTCGATTAAACCAGCTCAATTACTGCCATTTCAGCAGCGTCGCCGCGTCTGGGGCCCATTTTTAACACTCTTGTGTAGCCGCCGTTACGGTCTTGATATTTCGGAGCGATTTCGTCGAACAGTTTGAAAACAACCTCTTTATCCGTAATGTAAGACAGTGCTTGTCTTCTGGAATGTAAGGTGTTCTTTTTGCCAAGTGTAATCATTTTATCAGCGATGCTTCTAAGTTCCTTTGCCTTCTGCACTGTGGTAACCAGTTTCCCGTTTGCCAAAAGCGCCGTGGTCAGGCTGCGAAACATTGCAATTCGCTGGTCGGTTGGCCGACCTAATTTTCTTGTTCCCGGCATCTGTCACTACCTCCTTGATTAAATAATTTTGCGTTAGTCCTCACGTTTTGCAAAGGACTGTCCCAGTGCGTGAAGCTTTCCGATAACTTCCTCTAAGGATTTTCTTCCCAGGTTGCGGACTTTCACCATATCGTCTTCTGTCCGGTTGGTTAAATCCTCCACAGTGTTAATTCCCGCACGCTTTAAGCAGTTGTAGGAACGAACAGAGAGGTCTAACTCCTCAATGGTCATCTCCAGCACTTTTTCCTTCTGGCCGACTTCTTTTTCAATGAGAATATCGGCGTTCTTTGCTTCTTCCGAGAGGTCAATAAACTGCATTAAATGCTCGTTTATGATTTTCGCCGCAAGGCTCACCGCCTCGTCGGGGCTGATGGACCCGTCGGTCCAAACCTCTAAGGTGAGCTTGTCGTAGTCTGTAATATTGCCGACACGGGTGTTTTCAACAGAATAGTTCACCCTGTGCACGGGTGTGTAAATTGAGTCTACCGGAATTACTCCGATAATATTTTGGTTGATTTGCTTGTTCCGTTCTGCCGAAACATAGCCGCGGCCCTTAGAAAACGTAATTTCCATATAGAGCTTTGCGTCTTTGCCCAGCGTTGCGATTTTAAGGTCGGGATTGCAGATTTCGATGTCAGAATCCAGCTTAATATCGCCGGCGTGGATGACGCCTTCACCCTCCGCCTCAATATAAACAACCTTCGGCGTGTCACAGTGTAATTTCACCGCGATTTGCTTGATGTTTAAAATAATTTCCGTAACATCTTCTTTCACGCCGGGTATTGTCGAAAATTCGTGCAGTACTCCGTCAATCTTCACAGAGGTTGCGGCAGCGCCCGGAAGCGATGAAAGCAACATTCTTCTGAGCGAGTTACCCAGCGTTGTGCCGTAGCCGCGCTCTAAAGGCTCTGCAACAAACTTGCCGTAAGTACCGTTATCGTTAATCTCTACACACTCAACTTTAGGCTTTTCTATTTCTAACATAGTTAACCCTCCCTCATATATTTTGGTTAAATTTCACGCACACCAACATGCATGTAAGCGCCGAGGGTAATCTCGATTGTAAAGCTTTGAATGCGAAATAACAATATTATTATTTCGAATACAATTCGACAATAAGATGTTCCTCAATTTCAAGGTCAATGTCTTCTCTCTTCGCCAAGGTAACTACCTTGCTTTCGCATGTGTCGTGGTTTGCGTCAAGCCATGAAGGAACGGTTCTTCCCGAAGTGATGTCCAAAATTGCTTTAAACTTTTCAGAAGACCTGCTCTTTTCCTGCAATGTAATTACATCGCCGGGCTTAACCAAATAGGACGGAATGTCAACTCTCTTGCCGTTTACCTCAAAATGGCCGTGCGTAACTAAAATTCTGGCTTCCGGTCTTGATGTTGCAAATCCGGAACGGTAAACAACATTGTCTAATCTGCTCTCAATAATCTGGAGCAGGTTTTCACCGGTAACGCCCTGTTTCTTTTCAGCCATATCAAAATATTTTGCAAACTGAGATTCCAAAACGCCGTAATATCTCTTTGCTTTTTGCTTTTCTCTTAACTGTAAACCATATTCAGACAGCTTCTTTCTGCTCTGCCCATGCATTCCGGGAGCACCCTTCCTGCGGGTGACTGCACATTTGTCTGTGTAACATCTTTCGCCCTTTAAAAACAGCTTCATGCCCTCTCTGCGGCAAAATCTGCACACTGCGCCTGTATAACGTGCCATCTAAATTTACACCTCCTTAAATTTTAAACCAATTCGTAAATGCATCAAACTCTTCTTCTCTTCGGCGGTCTGCAGCCGTTGTGAGGAATGGGTGTTACGTCTTTAATCATGGTAACATCAAGACCTGCAGCCTGAAGCGCACGAATTGCAGCTTCACGTCCTGCGCCGGGGCCTTTAACAAAAACCTCAACTGTTTTTAAACCGTGTTCCATTGCAGCCTTTGCTGCTGTTTCTGCTGCCGACTGTGCTGCAAACGGCGTGCTCTTTCTGGAGCCGCGGAAACCCAAACCACCTGCGCTTGCCCAGCTGATTGCGTTGCCGGCAACGTCGGTGATGGTGATGATTGTATTATTAAACGTTGAACGAATGTGAACAGCGCCACGTTCGATATTCTTTTTAACCTTCCTGCGGGTACTTCTCTTAGCAACCTTTGCCATTTAGATAGTTCCTCCTTTCGACAGTGAATAGCCTTAACAGGCAGTTATTATTTCTTCTTGTTGGCGATTGTACGTTTCGGGCCTTTTCTGGTCCTTGCGTTTGTCTTTGTCTTCTGACCGCGAACCGGAAGACCTTTTCTGTGTCTTACGCCGCGGTAGCAGCCAATTTCCATCAGTCTTTTTATGTCAAGTGCGACATTACGTCTTAAATCGCCTTCAACAACATAGTCTCTGTCGATAATTTCTCTAAGCTTTGATACTTCGTCTTCGGTCAGGTCCTTTACCCTTGTGTCGGGGTTAATCCCGGCTTCGGCAAGAATTTTCTTGGAACTGGGAAGGCCGATACCGAATACATAGGTCAAGCCAACTTCAACTCTTTTTTCTCTTGGTAAATCCACGCCTGATATTCTGGCCATGCTTGTTTCGCACCTCCTGTTTTTGTGTTTAAATCTATAGCCACACCGGGAAAGTTTACACCGCTAAAGCTCGTGTATCAGCCGCTTTTCCCGGAAATTTACAGAAACTTAGCCCTGCTTCTGCTTGTGCTTCGGGTTTTCGCAAATAACCATTACCTTACCCTTACGCTTGATAATTTTGCATTTTTCACACATAGGTTTTACACTTGGTCTTACCTTCATGTTGTAAATACCTCCTTCATGGCAACTTTACCGCCATTTTGCGGCAATTTGTTTCTTACAGTTATTTCGCTCTCCAGGTGATGCGGCCCTTTGTCAGGTCATAGGGCGACATTTCAACCGTCACCTTGTCACCAGGGAGAATTCTGATATAATTTGTTCTGAGCTTTCCTGAAATGTGAGCCAAAATTTCGTGGCCGTTTTCAAACTTCACCTTAAACATTGCGTTGGGCAGAGCTTCTGAAACAATGCCTTCCAGCTCTATTACGCCGTCTTTTGCCATATACGATAAACCTCCTATACGTCTTGGTTAAACTTCGCTAATTCCTTTTTTAAGTCAGGGTTGGTAACCCGGACACCTGCGCTTATTTTTTCCTTTACCAGCGCAGATACATTTCCCGTATTCTCAAGATGCTTCCATTTCTTGCGCTTGGGGTTATCCACCCGGCGCAGGCTCCCGTCAGCAACTGAAACGAATTGTTCGTCAATCACCGACAGAACTACGAAATGTTTATCCTTATCTCTTCCAGCCTTTGAAATAACAATATCACCGGCACAGAAATTCAAACTATCATCACCTCAAAATTAGCATTTCGTCAGGATTTCGGCACCATGATCCGTAATTAAAATGGTATTTTCATAATGTGCCGAAAGCTTTCCGTCTGCTGTTACCACTGTCCATTCGTCGGGTAGCGTTATCACCTTGTACGTACCCAAGTTTACCATTGGCTCAACCGCAATGGTCATGCCGGAAACAAGCCGCGGCCCGCGGCCCGCCGTTCCAAAGTTGGGAACCTCAGGGTCTTCGTGAAGGTTTCGCCCCACGCCGTGCCCCACTAAGGCCCGAACCACCGAACAGCCGTTGCTTTCTACAAATTTCTGAATGTTTGCAGAAATGTCGAAGAGCCGGTTTCCTGAAACTGCTTGTTCAATTCCTTCAAAAAAACTCTGTTTTGTGACGGATATCAGCTTTTCTGCTTCAGGGGAAATTGTCCCCACCGCATAAGTTCTTGCCGCGTCTCCGTGGTATCCGCCGTACGCAGCGCCAATATCAACACTCACAATGTCTCCCTCGTGGAGGACTCTTGCATGGCTCGGAATTCCATGAACAACCTCCTGGTTTACCGAGATGCAAATGTGTCCGGGATATCCGTTATAGTGGTAAAACGAACAAGTAGCCCCGCTTTTGCTGATATATTCCGCTGCGATTTTATCGAGCTCCATGGTTGTAACACCGGGCTTAATGTGGTCTTTTAATGCTTCAAAGGTTTCGGCAGTAATTCTGCCGGCAACCCTCATTTGTTCAACCTCATGTGCTGATTTTATTTTAATCATAAACCCGCCTCAACCTGTCTTTCCCCAATGGCCTCCATCACTGCTTTGGTGGTGTCTTCCACCTTGTCCCGGCCGGTAACCGAAACCAGCAGCCCCTTGGCCTGATAATATTCTTTTAAGGGTTCGGTCTGCTCACTATATACTTTAATTCTGTTTCTGATAATTTCCGGCACATCGTCCTCACGCCGGACGAGGGGGCCTCCGCACTTGTCGCAAACACCCTCTTGTTTGGGCGGGTTGTCATGGATATGATACGTTGCGCCGCAAACCTTACATTCGCGCCGGCCCGAGAGCCGTTCCACAATAATATCCTCGTCCACATGGATTTCCAGCACCAAATCAACTAAAATTGGCAGCCGGTCCATAATTTCCGCCTGGGAAAGGGTTCTGGGAAATCCGTCTAAAATATAGCCGCTTTTGCAGTCGTCTTCCTTTAAACGTTCCTTCACCATTTCCACAACGTCATCATCGGGAACAAGCTCCCCGCGGTCGATAAAGGCTTTTGCCTGAATCCCCGCAGGAGTGTTTTCCGCGATAGCGTTTCTAATAATTCGTCCCGTAGAAATTGCGGGGATTTGAAATTTCTTTGCTAATTTTTCCGCCTGAGTGCCTTTTCCGGCCCCGGGCGGTCCCAACAGAACCAATTTCATAAATGAACCTCCGGCTTATTCAAGGAAGCCTTTGTAGTGTCTCATAAGCATCTGGGACTCTAACTGTTTCACTGTTTCAAGCGACACACCAACAACAATCAGAAGTGACGTACCGCCGATTGAAATACCGCTCATTGACGGAATAAATGCCAGCAGCAACGGGAATATTGCGATTGCAGCTAAGAAGATAGCACCCAAAAGCGTTACCTTTGACAAAACCTTTGCAATATAGTCCGATGTAGGCTTGCCCGGTCTGATGCCCGGAATAAATCCGCCGTTTCGTTTCATGTTGTTCGAAACCTCAATGGGATTGAACTGAATCGCAGTATAAAAATACGTGAAGAACAAAATCAGCAGGAAGTAGCATATAATATAGAAAGGATGCGTTTCGCTGAACCATCTTAAAATCGCGCCCCAAACACCCTCTGTCGGTGCGTTTGTACCATGAATAAACATGGAAATTGTTCTCGGGAAAGACATGATGGAAACCGCAAAGATAATTGGCATAACGCCGGCCATGATAACCTTGAGCGGAATGTGTGTGCTCTGGCCGCCGTAGCTCTTTCTGCCTACAACACGTTTTGCATACTGAACCGGAATTCTGCGTTCCGCCTCGTTCATTAAAACAACCGCGCCAATTGCCAAAACAGCAATAACAACAATTGCAATGATGGTTGCAGCCGACTGAATGGTAACACCGCCGGACTGTTCAACCATAGCTTTCATGGACTGAAGCATCTGCGGGCCTCTGGACACGATACCGATTACGATCAGTAAGGAAATACCGTTGCCCACACCCTTTTCTGTAATTTCTTCACCCAGCCACATCAAAAATGCCGTGCCGGCCGTAAATGTGAACGTTACAACAAAGTAAGCAAACACACCGCTGTCGCCGGTCATTGCTGACCTGAGGCTGAAGAACAGGCCTGTTGCCTGGATGAACGCCAGAATAACCGTTACATATCTTGTATAAGAAGCAATTTTTTTTCTTCCTTCTTCTCCCTCTTTGGCAAGCTTTTCCAAAGCGGGGATTGCAACTGTTAAAAGCTGCAGGATAATTGATGCGTTAATGTAGGGCGTAATGCTCATTGCAAAAATGGAAGCACGCTCTAACGCGCCGCCCGAAAAGTTGTTAATGAGCCCCTGAATGCCCTGGTCGAAGCCGCCCATAAGCTGTTTAATCATTTCGGCGTCAATTCCCGGAACGGGGATAAACGAACCAAGTCTGAAAATAACCAGCATCAGGATGGTGTAAAGCATTTTTTTGCGTAGATCCGGAATTTTCCATGCGTTCCGCAAGGTTTGAAGCATTCTCAGATCACCTCCGCCTTACCGCCTGCCGCGGCTATTTTTTCTTCTGCCGATTTGGTAAACCGGGCAGCTTTCACGTTTAAATTTTTCGCTGTCAGCTCGCCGCGTCCCATAACAACGATTCCGTCGTTTAACTTTTTAATGATGCCGGCTTCTTTCAGACTCTCTGCAGTTACGGTTGCGCCGCTTTCTAAGCCGTTTAAGTCGCTGACATTAATTTCCGTATATTGTTTCGCAAAGATGTTGGTAAAGCCTTTTTTCGGAAGACGTCTGTAAAGTGGCATCTGTCCGCCTTCAAAACCGGGCCTTACACCGCCGCCAGAACGGGCGTTCTGACCCTTGTGACCTTTGCCTGATGTTTTGCCGTTACCCGATCCGTGTCCGCGGCCAACTCTGAAAGCCTTGCGCTTAGACCCTTCTTTCGGGGATAATTCGTTCAAATTCATCTTGTGGCACCTCCTTCGGATTAAAGTTCTTCTACCTTTACCATATAGTCAACCTTATTGATCATTCCTAAGATTGTCGGGTTCGCTTCGTGAATTTTTTCATCACGAATCTTTTTAAGGCCAAGTGCCTTAACTGTTGCTATGTGGTCTTTTTTTCTGCCAATCGTACTTTTCATTAAAGTAACCTTTAGCTTAGCCATGGCGTTTGCCTCCTCAATTTAAGATTTCTTCAACGCTCTTGCCGCGCAGTCTGGCAACGTTTTCTGCACTCTTTAAAGATGCCAGGCCCTGAAGTGTTGCCTTCACAACGTTTCTGGGGTTGTTGGAGCGTAAAGATTTTGTTCTGATATCTGCGATACCGGCAAGCTCAAGCACTGCTCTCGCTGCGCCGCCGGCAATAACGCCCGTACCTTTTCCAGCAGGCTTTAACAATACTCTGCCTGCGCCGAATTCGCCGGTTATTTCGTGAGGAATTGTTGTTCCAACCATGTTTACTTTAATCAGGTTTTTCTTCGCATCTTCAATTCCCTTACGGATTGCGTCCGGAATTTCAGAAGATTTTCCTGTGCCGCAGCCAACATATCCGTTTTCATCGCCAACAACAACCAGCGCGCTGAAACGGAAGGTTCTGCCGCCCTTCACAACCTTTGCAACACGGTTTAAGTTTACAACTCTTTCTTTTAAATCTAATGTGCTTGCGTCAATTAGTTGAGCCAAAACGATTTCCTCCTTCTCTTAGAATTTAAGACCGGCTTCTCTTGCGCCTTCTGCAAGCTCTAATACACGGCCGTGGTAAATATATCCGCCTCTGTCAAAAACAACAGAGTCAATTCCTTTTTCAATTGCTTTTTTTGCAATTAGTTCTCCGACTTTTCTTGCTGCGTCTTTGTTGCCGCCG
This sequence comes from Congzhengia sp., assembly GCF_037235575.1. NCBI lineage: Bacteria > Bacillati > Bacillota > Clostridia > Eubacteriales > Oscillospiraceae > Congzhengia > Congzhengia sp. Next base: position 64,371 of record NZ_JAXUNN010000036.1, read on the forward strand.
TAGGTGGCCTTTAAATCGCCCTCTAAGCTCGATGCTGCGGCCAACGTTACACCTTTATCGTCGTCAATAATCTGGGCATAGATGTTCTTAAGACTTCTGTAAACGCAGAGCCTCGGACGGCTGGCCGTTCCGGAAACTGTTTTTCTGACTCTTTTATGTCTTCTCAGTCTTGAAACATTACTTGACTGCTTTTTAATCAATTTCGTTCACTCCTTTATTGAATGCCATTAAAATTATGGATTTTGCCATAACTTCTAACATTTGAATCAGACGATGCAGCCGATTATTTCTTGCTGCCCGTCTTACCTTCCTTACGTCTGATGTGCTCTGTGGCATATTTAATACCCTTGCCCTTATACGGCTCGGGGGGCCTTTTCTCACGAACCTTTGCCGCAAACTGGCCAACCACCTGGTTGTCGATGCCCTTAATAACAATTTCGTTTGCCGAGGGTACTTCAATGGTAACGCCGTCAACGGGTTCCATTTCCACCAAATGGGAATACCCTAAGTTCATCACGAGCTTTTTGCCCTGCAGCTGCGCCCTGTAACCA
>NZ_JAXUNN010000037.1:0-11006 GCF_037235575.1 Congzhengia sp.
CTATTAATTTTTTCGTTAGATATATGTTTCACTTTAATCCACGCTCCTTTAACGCCTGTTCCGCCTCTTCGTTTAACTGATTTACTCTATCATAAGCCTCACAAGTGTTATAATACCGGCTTGTTATGTCAATCAACGGAATATTCATTTTGGTTTTATGTATATAGACAACAGCAATTTTCCCGTTATATGATGTGTGAGTTTTATCGAACTTTCCGTTTTTTAAGCTTTGTTCCACCATTGCAATACACTGCTCTTGTCTTTGAACAACTTCCAACCATTCGCTTTACACACCGTTCTTATACTATTTCCGTAGGGTTTCTCCTCACCACATATATTGTAATTTATACAATCCTTACAAGTCACTTTTATTAACCTCCATTGTAATGTTTATTCTCCCACCAGCCTTCACAGATTATATACTTGTTGTTTTCTTCATCATAATCAAAATCCACATCATACCAATTCCAACAACTGTCTTCCGTATAAATCGTACCGTCCTCATACATAGCCGTTGTAATCACGCCATTTTCTGTGAGTATCAAAACTTCCTGCTCAGCTTCCGGCAGCGTGTCCTTGACGCTTATCCAGTTATTCATCTGCCCATTCCTCCTCAAGCCATTTTATTTTACATGAAGTACAATAATCGCTATTAATGCCGTCATATTCGCAGTTGTCGCTATTAGGACATGTTATACAGTCTGCTAAATCTTCTTTTTGGAAATCTTCTAAAAACGCAAAATCTTTTAGCTCTTCTGATAGTACCTCATATCTTTTCAAAGCTTACTACCTCCGTTATAAATCACCTTACCACCCAACGTGAAATACTTTCAAGCGGAACAAAACGCTCATTTATAAATTCTTTTCCGTTGCGCTTATATCGCTGCTGATAATATAATTGATCGCTGTGGTTTGCAAGAACACAGACATATACAACAGAACGGAATTTTGCTTTCGCTCCTTTTGTGTCTGTTAATTCAAGTATCATTCTTCCCCGCCTCCCATTTTCGCGCCGCATTTAGGGCAATACGGTGACACGCACTCTCTTTCGTCTTGCTCATAACCACATTCCGAGCAGTGATAGTATGCATAATCGCACGGTATCCACTCACCGCGCCGCTCTGTGTCGGCTGTTGGTGCGGTTTCAATGACCGCCATAACGCCTTCAAGATATATCACATCTCGCAAATTTACCGATTTTTTCTTTAAGTTTTCAAACAGTTTTAACAATTTACTCCTGCTTATCAAATCATTGTTCATTATTCCGCTCCTTAATTAGTTCTTTCTCCAACCGCTCTATTTTTCTTTTTTGCCTTCTGATTTCCTCATTCTGTCTGCATATCTCGTCCGTCAAGTCCCGCTCGCAGCGGATATTGTTATATTCATAGCGCCCGACAACCTCGCAGAGATAGCATTTTCCGCCGCTGGTAAAATTAGAATTTGTGTCTACAATCTGTAAAACTACGTCTTTGCAGTCCCGTATATTTTCAAGTGTGTATAATACAAATCTGCTGCTCTTATGTGTTTTTACCATTATTCCGCTCCTTTCACTCCACGCCGTAATCATCATATACTGATAACGGGGTGATTTTTTTGAATCCATGTGAATTAGTAACTTTAATATCTTCTCTTTCCTGTGCTATTTCCAAAACATTCAGCGCAGAGGAAATTTCTATTCTCGCCGCAGTCTTTACCCAGCTTGGCGACTCTCTCGCTACTATCCTCGCCGCTGGGGAATTGGGTGGGAGAAAAGACGAGGATTGATTAATTTTCTCCCGCACATAGGGCAGTAGTTAATTTTGCGATACACCCCATAGCCAACACTTAATCTATCTCCGTCAAATATGTCCGTGCCCTCTCCGTTGGGGGATGTGCAGTACTTACAGCCATAATCCAGAGTTTTGCAATCCTTGCCCAATTCCATTCAACTCCCTCAAAACTTATGCACCCGGCACCATTCCATGATACGACGCATATATTCGTCCGGTTTCAGGCACAGCGTCTTAAGATATGCCTTAAACGCTTCATACTCTTTCACGGTTGCCATCAGCTTTCACCACCTTGTCAAGCCTGCACTTTGTAATGCTGTTCGTGTTCAGGTCATGCAGGATAGCAAAATGCAGTACGTTTCCATTCCGAAATGCCAGTTCATACGACTGCGGATAGTAGGTTATCCCGTTGTGCGCTACCATCAATTCAGTTGGCACATCTTTCTTGACACCGCATATTCCATTCCGCAGCACCGATGCTTTCCTGCACAGCTCTAAATAGTCCGTTCTGTTCATGGCTTCACCTTCATTTTGTAAATATCTTTTCTTGTTTACACTTTCAAAAACGGCTCAAACCCTTGCTACATAAGGCTTTGCGGGTTTTTCCTTTTTGTAAACGTAAATAACTTTGCTTAAGAGTATATTTTTTCATTTTTGAAAGTCTATATATATTTACATATTTACACTTTAAGATATTGTTAGTAATAATAAGTGTTTAGGCCGTAAATTACGGTGTAAATAAGTGTAAACAAGTATTGTTTTTATACAATCCATAATTACATTAATACGGCAGCCCGTTTTCGATTTCTTCAACAATTCCGCGGTCATCTTCAATCTTTTTCCACCAGCCTTGCGGACCGAACCTGTCAAAACGCTTGACTTTGCTTTGTTTTTCCCAGCCCTTAAACGACTGCAAAATCATAGCTATTTCATTACTGTCCTTTTTTGTCGGCTTACTAAATTCGCCCATATCCAGAGCATTTCGCCACAGCTCTAAAATACAAACCTCGTGTCTGTGCTCCAAATATTCCTCAATCATTCCTACGCGGTAATCATCTTCAACAGCGCTGGACTGATACTGCCGGATAGCATCGGCCAAATCACGGCTTGCGTAAGGCTTTAATTCGCCTTGTTCAAACAACACACGCGCCTCAGCCCAGCATTGCCGGATATACGCCTTAATTTCGTCCTGCCGTTCAAACAGCTCATATCCACTCTGATTTACCTTAACGGGATAAAACCGTCTGTTGCCTGTTTTGTCTGTCAAAAACTGCTCCTTGTTCGTGGTTCCGATAAAAATGCACTGCCGCTTATGGTCGGTTACCCGCTTGTCAAACGGTCTTCTGTAACGGTCGTTTTGCCGCGTGATATAAGACTTTACCGCCTCCACTTCACGGGCCTTTGTCAGCGCCAAAAGCTCCCCAAGCTCACAAATCCACGCACCTTCAACGCTTTCCATGCCCTTTTGTCCCTCAATTTCCGTCACTTCTGTGTAAAACTCATCTGATAAGGCCAGCCAGCGGACAAGGGTAGATTTACCCTCGCCCTGCTTCGTGCCAATTAAAACCGGTACGTCGTCAAACTTACAGCCGTTGTTGTATAGCCTGTGTATTCCTCCGGCAAAGATTAGGCGGCTTACTTCCCGGGTATAATCGTTGTCCTCACAGCCTGTCCACTCGTGCAGAAAAGCGCAAATGCGCGGCGTGCCATCCCATTTTAATTGCTCAATGAGGTCAATAATGGGATGATACTGATTTTTCACAAATACAATGCGCAGCGCGTCATCGCACTTCTGCACGTTGTGAAAGTGATACGTTTTTTCTATGTAGTGCCTTGTTTTTGCGTCGTCCGCGTCTGTCCACGGCTCAGTTACACCGCATATTTCCTGCTCCGGCGAATAGGTTAACAGATTAAATTTCAGCCCTTTAAAATGTGGGTCGCGCTCTAAAACCTTTAAAAAATTATCCACGGTGGAAAGCACCCTGCCGTCACCGCCGTAATCAAGCTGTATCCCGGTGTCAAATTCTTCGTTTTCCCTTGCATACTGTTCCGCAAGCTTTTTATTTGCCGCGTTGTATGCCTTAATCACCTCTGAAAGCTCCTTGTCCAGCTTTAGCTTCTTTGCCTGGGCCTTATAAACAGCAATCAGGCGCGTCCGTTCCAGCTCGTCTTCTATGTCAAATATATCATCTAATATGTTGTATGAAAAAATGGTGTCCGCGTCGAGACATTTTATTGTCTGTTCGTCAATCAATCGTTCTCACCTCGTTTTTGTGTTTTTTCATAAGGGCGCAAATCAGTACGGCAGCGTCCCATTCAATCAACATGCCGGAATCCGCATACAAATCCAGAAGCCGTTCAAGATTTACAATGTCAAAGATAATTTCGTCTGTAGGCTTCTGGCGCAGCAGCCATAACCGGTAACAACACAGCAAATGATATGCCCATTTAGAATGCTGCAAACGTTCCGCTTCCTCGGCCTGCTCCCGCCTCTTTCGCTCAATTTGGGCCTGCTGCTTCCGGGCTGTTGTGAGCGTCGGCTTTTTGTATAGGTTCAGCACGAACTTTTCATCAATCAATCTACATGCAGTTTTGAAATCTGTGCTGTAATACTGCATAACAAAATCAATCACATCACCGTGCGCACCACACTTAAAGCAATAAAACGATTCGTCCCACACCTGAAAATTGTTGTTTCTGCCTCGGTGCAGAGGACACGGCAGACGGTTTCTGCCCGTTTCAATTCCACACATGCTTAAAACGTCTTGCATTTTCACACGGCTGCGGATTTGCGCCGCACGGTTAATATACACGTTCCACGCCGCCTAACAGCTCAATGATTTTGCTTCCCGTGTCCTTTTTGTCACAGAACATAAACTTCGTCCCAAACTGTTTTTCAAGCGCAGACAGCATTTTATACAGCCTGTAGCCGGAAATGGCATAAGGAGATTCTTCAAGACGCGGATTGACCCACAGTTTCACATCTTCCATACAGCACACGCCGTTCCCATGCTCGCAAAGTATAATCATCTTAATTCCGGCATCATTGGCCCGCCTTAATTCTTCTTTGAACCGCTTTTTGCCCTGGCATACATTTTGGCATAACTCCGAAAGATTTTGCTTTCTGTCCACAATGCACCTGGGATTGTCCAAACTCATATAATCTCCAACGTAGAGCTTGGAAGAATAGTAATGAACACCCAGCTTGTCAAAGGTGCCGATAATTCGCTTAATTGCCCGTTTCTTTTCCCGTGTATCAACTTGTATATCCATTTGCGTTTCCTCCGTCAAAACGGCAAATCTGCATCTTCAACAGGCACAAAATCGTCAATATTGCCGCTTTGCGGCTCCTGCGATTTCTCCGGTGCGCTGGATTTCGGTTCGCAAAATTCAACCTCATCCACAAGCAGTTCCCATGCGTAACGATTGTTACCCTCCTTGTCCTGCCATTGCCTCTGCTGCATTTCACCGCGCAAAAGAATGCCCTGTCCTTTCACAAAGTGGTTTGCAATAATATCTGCTGTTTTGTTCCAGGCCACACAGTCAAAAAAGTCTGCAATGTCACGGTTAAACCGGCGGTTTACAGCAACACTAAAATTTACAACATTCTTGCCGGACTGCATCACTTTCATTTCCGGGTCTTTCGTCAGCCGGCCTTTAATTACAATATTATTCATAGTCAAGCTCCTCCATAGCACGAATATGTTCCAGTTTCTTTGTCATTTTGCACCAGTCGCATTTCCCGCACCGGTCAGGGGTAATCAGCCCCATTTTAATGGACTGATACCGCACAATGTTTTCTTTGATTTCGTCCAGCGCCACATCAAGATATGCCTGCGGAATTTCAAATGCATCAATATCCGTCACCGGCTCTTTCGTGGCCGCTGCAATCACGAACGGCAGACCGTTACCCTCAATATGCTGATAAGCCGCACCCTGCAAGTCATATCCCCAGTATTCGATAAAGTTTAAACGTCCCTCATCTTTTTTGTATAAGGGTTCAAAATCCTTTACGATTTTTAAATCCACAATCAACCGGCCCGGTATGTACGAATCCATTTTAATTTTAAACGGTACGCCGCATATCTCGCCGATTTTAATTACCTGCTTCCTGCCGGACAACAGCCGCATAAACAGCTCGTCCCGCTCAATCCGCGTGATAATTTCGTCCGCCTTTTTATACTCCGATTTTAAATCACCGCTTTTTGTAAAAATTTCAGGATTTTCCGCCTTGAACTTGTCCAGCGTGCCCTCAAAGTGCGCATCAATATATGAGCCGACATAAAGAGCGGTTCCTTTAACTGGTTCATATCGACCCGTTATTTTTGCCAGCGCCATTTCTTCGCAGGCTTTAAAATCCTTAAACTGCGACACGCTCATATATTCCATCTGGGCCTTGCGGGAAAAATAGTTTCTCTTTGTCAGCCTCATGCCGTTTCACCTCCGGCCTGCTTCGTGGCACAACCGCTGCACAGGCATTTCCCATATTTTTTCTTGGTATATGCCGCCATCTGAGCAGCATCAAGACCGCTGTAGCCCGTTATGATTTCGCCGCATTCATCACACGGGACGTCTTTTATATCTTTCTGTGGCTGCACAATTTGCTTGTCCACTCTAAGGCCGTCCACAAGCTCGCCGGAAAACTTCACCTTTTCCACCTTTAACGTAATTTGTTTCCCAGACCAGTCCTCGATAAACGGAGAGTGATGCAGTTTTTCAATGGTCTTACAGTTTGTTTTATTCAAAATCATGGGCTTAGACGGTTCCTGAAAATATGCAACCGTGCATTCCTCTTTTTTCCCTCCCGGTCCAGTTACCATTTCACGAACGGTTTTCGCAATCGTAAGGGTCCGCTTTTCTCCTATATCAAAATCATACGCACCCAAATAGTTTGGGTTCGTCAGCTTTTTCCAGTGTGTTTTGCTCATTCATAATCACTCCTTCACGGCAATCACGCCGCCGATTCGTTCAATAAATTCCTTTGTGCTCATATTTATGTAACAATCTTCACACAGCGTAATTCCATTTACTCCTATGTACGTTTCCAGCCTCATAATTTTCCGGCCGCATTTGTCACAATGTTTCGGTTCCATAAAAATCACCTTGATTTCTTCATAATTATGTGATATACTTTAATCAATGGTTTTTCTTAGCGGTTAATTCCGCTTGCCTCTGGTGCGCCAACATCAGGGGCTTTCTTTTTGCAATCATTGTTCCTCACCCCCAACCACAAAATACACGGTTTCCGTGTTCGCCGGCTCTTTCAGCCGCTTGTTGTCTGCCGACGTCTGATACATTACGCCGCTGGTTTTTACCTCGTAAATTTTCGGCTCCGTTTTTCGGCACGACGAAATCAAGCTGGAAAACACCGCAAACAAAAATGCAAATAAGACAATTGCTATCACGTTCTTAACCGCACGTTCCGTTTTCTTTCTGTTCATGTTTGTCACTCCTTACATTGTAGTAATTTAAGTTTTTCAAGTTTTTTGAGCCTGTTCTCTAAGTCGTTAATATCAAGGCCCCATGCGGCATACGCGGCTTCTGTATTAACAGCCTGCGCGTTATACGATAAAATATCATGTTCTATCATATAATCACGGGCTTTCCGCTTTAGTTTGGTAATTGTTGCTCTACCTTTTACTGCCGGAAAAAGCTCCTTTACATCGTCGTTTTGCAACTCCAATTTTTCATAATAGATTCTAATTGCTGTTTCTAAGTCTGCAATTTGCGGTGTCCTTACATTTACCATTGTTATTTTCAGCCCTTTCAATAATCAATTTATTAACTAACCTTTTGGCCTATTAGCCTGTTAATAAAATAAGTCTGTCCCTTTCCTGTTACTTTTGTCGTTTTGGTAATGCGGACGGTACCATCAGGATTGCTGATGGTTCGTTCTTTTACCTCAAACAAACCAAGCTCCATAGCCTTTTGTGTTGGCATGTTCCGGCTCTCGCCAGATTTAATTAAGTACCCATGATTTCTAAGATACGAAAATAACCGGTTCTGCCCCATTTCAACGCCGTTTTGGCGGATAAGTTTCGCAAGGTCACCAATTAAGATTGAGGTATGCGCTGTTTCCACTGCGTCAGCAAATAACACTTTGGGCTTGTCTTGCTCAATTTTGCTGTTCAACTGTTTTACTGTATTCAGTGTGGTTTTAAACAAAAGCTTTGTCTGCTCGTCCGCAAACGGAAGATAAGTATTAATAAACATTTCGTCGTTGCTGACATAGCCGCCTGTCTTGCGTATTGTGGGCAATATCTCATCAAATACCCAGCTTTCAAACTCTTGTGCTTTTTCAAGCTTGCTGTGAGTAATTAGGCGATAAACATTGCCTTCGCTTATAAACTTTGCCTGTTGCGTTCTGCCGATATTATCGGTGACCGAACAAAACGTTACCCCATCTTCCCTGCAATGGTCTTTTACTGCCTTTTGTGGATTTGTGTAACCTAAAGCCTTAGCTATATCACTGCCACAAAACACTATTTTTCCTTGTTCCTCAATTGTCCGAACCTCTCCGAATGTTTCGTTTTTAAAAATCTGTAGTTGGTTCATGTGAACCCTCCTTTCTAAATTTTAATTTATACCCATCGCTATATCCCCGTTTTCTTCCCAATAGTTGCAGGCTTCATTGCCCGGTTTTCGCGGCTTCAAGCGCGGCTTTACGCAATGTCCGCAGTTCAACATTACCCAGCCTCTGTGCCTTAGTTCATCAGGTGCATAATGCGGATGGTAATATTTACACGTTGCACACACCTTTTCCGTTTCCAATATTTCAAATGTCATTGATTTTCCTCCTCTGTGTTGATTTTCGCAGTATTACCACTATATATTGTGGCTTGACGATTCACGTCATTTTGTGGTATCATGTTTTTGAAAGTTTGGAGTGTCGTCAGATAATGGAAATATCTTCTCGACTTTGGTGTTTAAGGCTTTGGCTATACGCTGGCCTATATATACGTTAGGCGCACGTTTGCCAACCTCATAGTTTTGATATGCATTTTCGGAAATATTGGCTTTTTTTGCAACTTGCACTTGCGTTAAACCTTTATTTCTTCTTGCATTAATTAAACTCGTATTCATCACCCCTCCTTTCCGATATTGAACACATACATTTGTCTGTGTTTTAATGTTATTATAGCACCTACATTTGTCTGTGTCAATACCTATTTTAAAAATATTTTGGAGGTATTGTCGTGTTTAATTTTGGAACACACTTAAAAATGTTGCGAAAATCTAAAAACCTGACACAAAAACAGTTGGCAGAAAACATTGGAGCAAGTGAAAGCGGAATTCAAAATTACGAATTGGGTACCAGAAAACCAACTTACGATATGCTCATTTCCCTTGCCGATTACTTCGACGTATCAATCGACTATCTTGTAGGTCGAAATATACAAGGTTCATTTCGGGCATGGCTTGCTTCTTTTCAAGACGTGGATACACCTATGGGGGATTTCGCAGGTGATGTCTGTCGGTGTAACGATTACCCAGAGGAGGAAAGTTATGACCGGCTCCTGCAGTATTTCGAGTACAAGGCGAGATTTTATAACAATCCAGTTGTTGTAGATTTATTCAAAACCGCGTGGAATTTTTATAAATCCTTATCTTATAATGATTAATTTGGCGGTTATCTCATCGCGCTTGTCTGAATATCTTTTTGTTAAAGCGTATTTACTGAATGGTGCACCTACTTCTACAAATTCAATACTTAATCCCAATTTGTCCGCCTCTTGCTGCAGCTTCTCTTTCAGTTCAGCAGGCAGGCGGATAGTCATTTGTTCTCTTTCCATTTTTATCACTCCTTTCCTAAAATTTATATATAAAACAAGATAACGCACGGTGTAATACAATGCCGCGTCCGTCCAGGACAACACTTTTATCGTTATTAATTTGTGGTGCGCGTTACCTTGCTTTAAACAAGGTTAGTTCAGTTTCTTGATTTTACAATTTCTCTATGATATAATCAACACGAAAGGTGTGATTAGATGAAATTGGATTTACCGGATATTGCCAAAGGTAAAATATTACCGCCTGCAATTCAACAGAAAATACATGAAGAAATGATGGATAAAGAATTACGCAAGAAACAATTTAGGCATGATTGGTTACTTGCTACTTTTAGCGCCGTTTTGGGCGGTATATTCGGTTTTATAGCCTCATTGATATTTTGGATTGTGACTAAATAAAGAGCCTAAATATTAATGACACTAACAAAGACATTAAACCAGCGATTGCGACGCATGAAACATTACGCCAATAATTTCCGCGTCTTTCGGCATCGTTTCTTTTTTCTTTCTCATGCAGGTAATATTTAAACAATTCCAACTGCTCCTGCTTCCGGCAATTAATTATTTGATATTTTTTAGACATTTCATCACCTCCTGCGGTCATTGTTGCTTTGATAACAACGTTAATAACGCTTCAATTATGCGGATAGGGCTTTCATGCATAACAACAGCAATAACAATTATTGGAATAACAATTGAAATAATCAATCTTGTTATCCAATCAACAACGGTGTACCAACGCGGCATTACTCGTCACCTCCTGCGGTTGTGCATTGATTTCTCATATTTATTGTGATATACTTCTTTATGGGAAGGAGGAATACCAATGACATATTACACTATCGTTCGTAAAACACATACTTGTCCAAAATGGAATACGGATGTAAGGCTCGAAGCAAAATATTATTATTTTGACGAAGAAAACCCGTACAGCGCGAAATATGTATCTTGTAAGTGCCCAATTGCTGAAAATTGTAAATCTACCGGCAAGAAAAAAAATTATGCATATCACCCATATTGCGGAATAGAGCAAGAATGCCTTGCAACGGCAAATTTTAAACCAATAATTGATATATTAACCGATGGTTACTCACAATAAGTTATTTTTCTGTGCTCAATTTTAAATTCAAAATTTTGTATTTGATTTAAAGTATCAATCAATGACTGAAAGTTCTCATTATGAGGACTTTCAGTTTGTAATACGCGAACCATCGTGCAACACTCATCAACAAGTTCTTCCAAATCTGCTATATTTGTTATTCTCTCTGAAATATATTCCACATTCCTCACCTCCTGCGGTTGGGTTCATAAATCAAGTCGCACTTATGCAATATTTTATACAAAAAAAATACTATTAATTTCGTCCCCTGTCAATTCTAATGCGTTTGAAATCATTTCAACACTCTCTAAAACTATCGGTATTGATAAAAGCACTTTTTACAGAAAA
>NZ_JAXUNN010000038.1:0-170997 GCF_037235575.1 Congzhengia sp.
CAAGCATGCAGCGAGCGCTAACGCGCGACTCGCTGCACAACTTGAGGTGACAAAAGAGCACGTCATATGACGTGTTCTTTCGCTTTTTAATATTCAGATTAGCGAGAAATTGCGTGTCCTCCATCGAAATAGCCCCCCATTGCCAACTTTAGGCGATGGGGGGGAGTTAAGTTATAAATTTTAAGAAACTCGTTCAATCAGCTCGGTGCAAAGCGAAATGTCCATTTGTTTCAGGCCAAGCAATAAATTTTTAATCCGTTCAACGTTTTCTTTTCGATAGGTAAAACCAAATTTTAAATATAGGTTAAAGCACATGGTAGCATAATCCACACATTCGCCTGCAGGCGCAAGCAATGGCTCTAACTTAAAATTTTGTTCTTCTATTAAATATTGAATACGTTTCTGCATGGTAAGCTTGTGGTCATAAAGAAACGTAAAAATCCGGTCGTCAATTCTGTTTTCATTGATATAATTTGGTTTATATAGAATTTTGTCTAAATATGCTTCAATAATATCATAAATTTCAAGTCCGTAGCAAAACGCGTCCTTCCGAAACGGCGTGTTACGGATTTTCGCCAAAAATCCTGTTCCCGGGTCGGAATTTAAATAATCTTTTAAAAACTGTGAAAACAAGCCGCAGTCGAATTCATAATGAAAATCTTTCGGTTTAATCAAATATATAGAATTTTCCTCCATTTGGTGGTCTTTATCAAAGAGCGGAATAAATTCGTCGGCTTCTAAAAAGGCATGGTTTAAATCGTCAAAGCGCATTGTAAAATGCTGAAAGCGGCCGTTGTCAATGTGGTCGGCCAAATAAACCTCCTGCAAATCACGGTCAAACCCGGTTATGTAGGCCTTGTGAGAATAGTTTCTGCCGCGGATTTTCGTCTGGCTGAACGTAGCGTCAATGAAATAGCCTTGCGAAACAAAGTCTGTTACAAAATCGCAAAACGTTGGGTAGCTGGTTTTCACAATTTCACGGTTTAAGGTGTTTTTGTCGACGAACGGGCACAAATCCCACACATTGCACAAAAATTGGGATGTTGTAGGAATGCATGACGGGTGAAATAAAACAGAGGGAGGTGCGTTGTCATCTTCTGTTTTCACAACGCCCAGCGTGTTCACATAAAAATTCATATACCAGTGATAGGCGGTTTCCTTCGGCAAAATGGTGGAAATAAAAAAATTGTCGGAAGACCAAGTTTTAAACTGTGGTTCGTGAAACTGCAATGTAAATCTGTTTTCCATAAAAAACCTCCGTTCTTTTGAAAATATAGCACAAATTGGCTGCCATGTCAAGGCCCGCTTAGAAAGAGAACAGCGCAAAGTACCCAACTTGGCACTTTGCGCTGCCTGCTAATTTTAGTCATAACTTGAATCTAGTGCGTTTCATCTTGTGTGTGTTTAAAAAAATAATAATCCCTTTTACCCCTTAAAGAAAAGATAATAATCCCCTTGCACTATTTTCAAGTTATACTAAAATTCTCCTAACAAAACACATTATATCACAAAGTTTTCCATTTTGCAATACCATAATGTCATATTTTTTAAAATTTTTGAATTTTTTCTCATAAAATATCTAATTTGCGATAAATGTGATAATATGCGCGTGTGAGATTTGGGCAAAACAAAAACCGCAGCAAACCAAATTGTTCACCACGATTTTTGCAATGCTAATTAGCGGTAGAACCCAAAACCACAGCCGGAACGGGCTGCCGCCATAATGTGCATTGACAATTTGTCTGCTGTTAAGGTTAAGCAAGCAGGCTTTTTCCATGTTTTTTTCACGATGAAATTCCCCCCTTTTTTTTCATTTGTTTGAAAATTTACTTAAAACGTCAATAATGGCGTCAAAGTACTTTCTGTTGAGGCTGTAAAGAATGGTTTTTCCTTCATTTCGTGTCTTTACAAGGCCAATTTTCATCATCATGGTAATATGATGATATGCTGTGGAGCCGGTGAAGCTGAAAATCTTTTCTAAGTCCTTACAGGTAACTTCCTCCCGTTCCAATAATAGCTGCAAAATTTTAACGCGGCTCTCTTCACATATTGCGTTGCCAAAATCCAGTAGGTTTAAATCCTTTTTTAGGCTCTTAACAATATCTAAAACAGACAAATATTCATATCCAAGAAGATAAACCGCACCCTCTTCAATGCCTATAAAATTAATGGTAAACTTTGTTATCAAACAATGGGAAACATATAAGGCCAAATTGTTTTTCTTAATATAGGTTAAGTCTTTATATCCTTTCATTTCCTCGTTTAAAATTTCAAAGTTTGTTTGGTTAAAAACCTGAAGAATTTTTTGATAATTCTTTTCATAATATTGCGAAAGCATAATTTCTTTCGCCATCAGCTCATAGCGAAGCGTTTGAATGTAAGGCTCAGGTTCAATAAAGAACTCATACAATTTGCTTTTTTCCTCGCCGGAATAGTTTGAGTTTTTAATGTGTGAAAACAGCGGAGTGTTAGACTTTATGCACGCTTCCACCTCTTCGTCCGACAGGTCGTAAAAATAGAACCGAATCAGCCTTTCTTTTAACCGTTCCTTGTCAGCCAGTTCACTCAGCAAAAACTTAAAATTAAACGTCGTTGAAAACTGTTCTTTATACGGATTGTAATATTGCGTAGTCATAAAACAACGACCATTTTCGATTGTATGAAAAAAAACATATAAATCCTCTGGGATGTCAGCAAACTGTTCAATCACATCATTATAGAACTTTATGTTTTCAGACAGTTTATCATCAACTTTGAGATCATTTAAACAAAGCTTTGTGTTAAACCTGAGGATAAAAATAAAAAACAAATCGTATATATATCCTGGTTCTTTTAATAAACGAATTTGGTGCATAAAATCACCTCCACAACTTTACTGTAAACAAATTATAGCATAGAGGTTTTGAAAAATCAAGAGTTATTATATCATATAAGTAAAAAATATGCAATATAATTAGTTATATTTTCCATAAAATTCGAAATTTGTCTAATTTTACTTTTAAGTTGCATGTAAAAAGTTGATTTATTATAGAAAGTATTATATACTATAATAAATTGACAAAAAAGGAATGACATCATGGAACAAGTAACACTAAATCTGCCATTTCAAACTTCATTTCAAATTTCAACCAACAGCAAAGAGCTTGTTGGCATGCTGAAATTAAAATATGGCAAATATGTAACAACAACCGCCGCCGAAAATGCAAAACACATTTCGGCTCTCAAAAATGACGGCATTTATCAGGTGGCGTTTGAAGACATGAACGTGACAGACGAAAGCGGAGCCTTTGCCATTGACGAAATTGTGGCGAACAACACCGTTTACGACGAAGCAGTTTTCGCCCTCCACGGCGCCGCTGTGGAGCACCGCGGCAAAGCATATTTGTTTTTAGCCTCAACCACCAGCGGAAAAAGCACCCTCACCAGCTTTTTAACCACCAGCGGCTTTGGCTATTTAACCGACGACTGCATTTTGCTGGACAGGACAAGCTTTTGCGTCTATCCGTTTACCACCCCAATCCACCTGCGGGAGGGCGGGCTGAACGTTTTAAAACGCCTGAATTCTGCACCAAAATCCTTTGAAGTGATTGACGACGAAAAATTTGAACGGTTTGTTTATACGCCGTCAAACTGCGTAACCCGCCCGGCGGAGCTTGATAAAATCTTTTTCATTGCCCGAACGGAGCAGGAAAATAGCCTGAACCAAATGGACACCATTTCCCGCATGACGGCGCTGATGAAAGCGCCCATAACGCCCTATCCCGTTACGCCGGACTATTTAAAATTTATCTCAAAACTCGCGGCAAAAAACTGTTTTGCGCTCAACTATTGCGATATGGCGTTTGCGGCGGAGGTGATTCAAAATGGATAGCGCCCTTTTAAACCGGCTTTTGTTCGCGCAAACAGCCTCCGGCAAAGAGGTGGATATTTCTGTTGTTGGCGTTAGCATGAACCCCACGTTTTATGAAAACGACACCATAACGGTGAAAAAGTTTGACGATTATGAAATTGGCGACGTTTTGGTGTTCACCTATAAATTAGGCGAGCTTTTGGTGCACCGCCTGCTGGACAAAAAAGACGGATTATATTTTTGCAAGGGCGACAATTCGTTCCGGCTGGAGGACATTTTAAAAGACCAAATTGCCGGCAAGGTTATCCGGCTGAACCACAGGCCCCTTGCGCCTTGCTCTAAGCAGCTTATCACGCTTTCTTACCAGGTAAACCGCGCATTTGTAAACTGCCGGTATGACATAGATAAAACAAAACAGACAAAAATTTATCAGCTTTATGAAAAGACATTTTTAAAAGAGAGGGACACAATTATGAAGTACAAAACAAATGAAGCGATGGATTACATTCAAACCGACGAAACATCTCTTGCCGTTTTCGACCCGGAAACCGGCGACACCCATTTCTTCGACGAAACGGGAATTGACATTTTAAACCTTTTAAAAGAACCCTGCGATTTAGAGCAGCTGCTTTCAAGCTTAAGCGAGCTTTATAACGTGACGCCGGATGAAATTCAGGCAGACGTAAAAGAATTTCTGGCTGACACAACAGAAAAAAAGGTTGTTGAAGTGCTATGAATGTAAAATCTGTTTATGTTGAAACCACAAATATTTGCAATTTAAATTGCAAAACCTGTTACAACCGTTCGGGGCTGAACAAAGAAAGGAAAGAAATTTCAAAGGCCCAGCTAGAAGAAATTATTAAGCTGTTTTTACCGTTCGGGCTGTCCCGCTTTTTAATTTCCGGCGGCGAACCGGCCCTGCACACAGAGTTTGATAAAATTTTAGATTTGGTTGACGCTTATCCCAATCTGTCCTTTGGCATTGTGACAAACGGCACGGTTCACAGCCAAAAGCTTATTGAATTTTTAAACACCCGCGAAAACTTTACCCTGCAAATCAGCTTAGACGGGTCAACCGAAGAACAAAACAGCAAAACCCGCGGCGCTGGGCACTTTGCAAAGGTTTTGGAGTTTGCAAAGCAAATTCACAGCAAATCTGCCAGCCCGCTTTTGAAAATGGTCATTTCCCAAAACAATTACGACGACATTGAAAGCTTTTATAAGCTGGCGGTTTCGCTGAACTTTACGCCGGAATTTGCGTTTATTTTCCGCTCCGGCAACGGAGCGTCCGGCTGGGAAGATAAGGCGGTTTCGCCCCAGCAGAAAATTAAGGCCCTAAACCTCATTGACGGGCTGAACAAAACCTATGGCGTCAACGCGGTTTTGCCGTTTTGCACCGGAAAATGCCCGTTTACGAAGGGTGACAGCAACCTTTCCCTCTGCATAAAGACAGACGGGTCGGTTCAGCCCTGCCAAATGCTTTATCAGGAACAATTCACCCTGGCAAACGCGCTTTCTTTCGACTTAGGTGCATTTCAAGCCGGGCTTTCCCGCATTGTTCAAACAGCGCAGGAGAGACTTGCGCTGGATTACGGCTGCAAAAAATGCATATTGAACAAATATTGCGGAAAGGGCTGTGTGGGCGCGGCCGCCAACTTAAGCGGCGACCCCTTAACAACAGATGGTGACTGCGAGTTTAGAAAACTGCAATTGCTGTCACATCAAATGCGGGGAGTGATGAAAAGGCCATGAACGAACAGACAATTTATAGAATTTTAAGTGTTGTTACAGAAAAAAACGAAGAAGCTTTAATGGCGTTTTCAAAAGACCAAAGCCTTTTGGATTTAGGGTTGGATTCCATTAAATTCATTCAATTCATTGTTGCGGTGGAGGAGGCGTTTCAAATTGAAATTCGCGACAGCGATTTGCTGTTTTCCAAATTTGAAACCATTGAAAAGCTGTTTTCCACCCTTTCCGGCTATTTGGAAAGCACGCCCCTGAAAAAAGTTTTGGTCTGCGACTGCGACAATGTGTTATGGCGCGGCGTGGCGGGGGAAGAGACAGTTTCGCTGGACAGCGACACGCTTTCTTTGCAGCAGGAAATTGTAAATTTATGTAACCGGGGTGTGTTGGTCTGCCTGTGCAGCAAAAACGACCGGGCCAATTTTGAGCAGGCATTTGAAAACCCTGATATGGTGTTAAAAAACGAACATATTGCAATTGCTAAAATTAATTTTCGCGACAAAGCAGCCAATTTAAAAGAAATTGCGGCGGAGCTGAACGTTTCGCTGAACAGCTTTGTTTTTTTAGACGACAGCGACTATGAACTGGGGCTGATTTCCGCCCTGCTGCCGGAGGTTTGCGTTGTTAAGGCGGATTATCACGATTTATCTTTTATAAAAACGGTGAGCGGCCTATTTTCGCAAAGCGCCTCTACCATGAACAGAACTGCGTTATATAAAGAACAAAAAGAGCGCGAGAAGGAAAAGCTTCATTTTAAAACGGTTGATGAATATAACAACTCGCTGGAAACAAAAGCCGTTTTCTGCCCGGCAGACAGCGGCTCCGCCGGGCGCATTGCAGAGCTTTCTCAGAGAACAAACCAGTTTAATCTGTCTGGCAGGCGATATGCGGAGCAAGAAGTTTTAGACATGCTTGCGCAAAAGAAGTATCACATTCGAACCCTTTCCGTATCGGACAAATACGGCGATATGGGTTTGGTCGGCGCCGTGATTTACGAAGAAAAAGCAGACTGCATTGTGCTGCATTCGTTTTATCTTTCCTGCCGCGCCTTTGGCAGAGGGTTTGAAACCCTGATGATAAACGAAATGAAAGCCATGGGAAAGCCCCTTTTTGGCGTTTACAACGAAACGGATAAAAACCGGAAGCACAAATCCTTTTACAACGACAACGGAGTTGGCCTGTATGAATTATGATGAAATTTTAAACAATATTCGTATGCTGAGCCGCGGGGAAACGCCCGGGCAGGACATGACAGAGCTTTTGCAAAAACACAATTGCGGCTATTTGCTCAGCCAGGAAAAGCGCGATTTAACGGCAGACACCTTAAACAAAATTTGCATTGGCGAGCGTTTTCGGGCCTGCAAAGCTGTTTTTGCAGCTTTTGAAGAAAATAATATTCCCTATGCCGTCATCAAAGGCGCGGTTTTGTCTGAAATGGCATATGGCGACGCGTTTTGCAGGCGGTCCGGCGACATTGACCTGCTATTGCTGCGGGACAATATCGACATGGCAAAGCAAATTATGCTCAATTGCGGCTTTGTTCAGGGCCGGGTGACGGACGAGGGAATTGTGCCGTTTAACAGGAGGGAGCTGTTGTTTCAAATCTCGGCGAGCCACCAGACGGCGCCGTTTATTAAGAAAACGGCAAATCCTGTTTGCCCCTATGTGAACGTTGATGTGAATTTGGATATTTTCTGGGGAGAAAGTGATGTAAAAGCAGACATGCCCTTTGTGTTAGAGCACACCGAATGTGCAGAAATCAACGGCGTAAAACTGAAAAAGCTAACGCCGGAGCTGGAATTCGTTGCGCTGTGCCTGCACCATTATAAAGACGCAAATTCCATTTATTTATTATGGCAAAAAGGTTTAAGCCTGTCGCTGTTTTGCGACATATATTTCTATTTGAAAAATAACAGGTTGAATCTGCAGAGGTTAAAAGAAGCCTGCCGGCATTTACAGGCCGAAGACTTTGTTTATTACTGTGTTTATTACTGCAACGAAATTTTTAACGACGGTTTGCTTGCACCCTGTTTAGAGGCTTTAAAAACAGAAACCTCTGAACGAAATTTAAACGCGTTCGGACTGGATAAGGCAGAAAGAAAGCCATGGAACATCAGCTTTGCACAACGGCTGTTTTCAGGCTGTTTAAAACAATATTTTGAAAAGGTTTTAAGCCCGGAAGACCTGCAAAAAATTGAAATCAACAGTGAATTGATGTAAATGAAAACCCCCGAAATGATTTCATTTCGGGGGTTTTTGAAGCTGGTGACCCGTAGGGGACTCGAACCCCTGTTTTCGCCGTGAGAGGGCGACGTCTTAACCGCTTGACCAACAGGCCACACCAATAACAAATATATTATAGCACAGATTTTTTTTAAATGCAAGAAAAATTTTAAATTTTCTAACGGAAAAATGAAAATGTCCGATTGGGATAAAAAAATGTCTGCTTCGGATATTTCTCGCTGGTTTAAAAATTGATATAATAACGGTGAAAAGGAGTGAAATCATGAACAAAATAAAAAAAGGCGCATGGGTGACTATGATAACGCCCTACACGCCCGACGGAAAAATTGATTATGCGGCCTGCGGGCGGCTGGTGGAGTGGTATATAGAATCGGGCTTAGCGGGTATTTTTGCCGTTTGCCAGTCCAGCGAAATGTTTTTTTTAACCCGTGAGGAACGGCTCGCGCTGGCACGGTTTGTCATTCAAAAAGCGGCTGGGAGAATTTCTGTTGTGGTGTCTGGCCATGTGTCAGACACGGTGGAGGAACAAACAGAGGAACTTTGCCAAATGGCAGAGCTTGGCCCCGACGCGGTGGTGCTCATCAGCAACCGGTTAGTTGCCGGCGGCGAAAAGAATTTTATTTCAAACTGCGAAACCATTGTTCGGGCAATGCCAAAACACATGCCGCTGGGCATGTATGAGTGCCCGTTTCCGGAAAAACGGCTTTTAAAGCACGATGAAATTTCATATTTAAACAGCACAGGCCGCTTTCTTTTTGTAAAAGATACCTGCTGTGACATAGACGAAATGCGGGCGCGGGCAAAACTGATTTCGAACGACTTTATGTTTTTTAACGCCAACAGCGCCACGCTTTACGAGAGCCTAAAGGCCGGTTTTGCGGGTTACTGCGGCGTAATGGCAAACTTTCACCCGCGGCTCTATGCCTGGCTTTGCGGGCACATTCAGGAGGAAAAGGCACAGTTTATCAGCCGCGTTTTAGGCGTTATGTCGGTGATTGAAGCGCGGGATTATCCCGTCTGTGCAAAACGGTATTTAAAAAATCAGCTTGGCTTTCCTGTCACGGAATTGTCACGGTCGAAGCGGGCAAACTTTGTTCCGGCAATCGACCAGGAATTAGAGGGCATAAAGACGCTGACGGACTATGCTGAAAGCCTGATAAAATAAGGAGGAGCTTTCACTATGAAAGGTATTGCCAATTGGAACGAAACACCCTACATCCCGGCCAATGAGCGGGCAAAAAGTAAAAACAAACCCTATGTGTGCCGCCTGGCGCCGGAAAAAAACGGTGTAAGCGGAGAATGGATTTACCCGGAAAACAGCAAGATGGGCGGCAGGCACACCCTTTTTGTGCGCAAACGGGGGGAGAATCAATGGCAAACCGCCCCGGCGGAAAACGGGCAGTTTTCACTGGGCGGTCTGGCGGAAGGCTGCGAATATGAGCTGTATATCCAAGCCGAAAACGGCGGGAAAAGCCGCACGCGGCTGTTTGCCACCGGCGCCTATCCCGGAACCTGTGTAACCTATCATCACCCGGAAGACACACAGTATGATTTTTCGGGGCAATATACCTGCAGCCCGTCAATGGTGCGGGCGCCCAGCGGCGCGCTGGTTGCCTCCTGCGATTTGTTTCTTGCCGCCGGCCCGCAAAATCTGCAAATTTTGTTCCGTTCGGAGAACGACGGCAAAACCTGGCGCTATGTAACCGAGCTTATGCCCAGCTTTTGGGGCAGGCTGTTCGTTCACCGGGGCGAGCTTTATATGCTTTCCGTGTCGAAAGAATATGGCGATGTGCTCATAGGAAAGTCTGAAGACGAGGGTAAAACGTGGAAAACGCCCACCGTAATCGCCCGGGGGTCGTCGCTGTTTTCCTGCGACGGATGGCACCGCGCCCCCATGGCAATGGTGCCCTTTGGCGGGCGGCTGTGGAGCGGCATTGAGTTTGGCTCGTGGCACAATCTGCGGTTTGGAAATTCGCTGATTTCAGTAGACGAAACAGCCGATTTGCTAAACCCCGAAAGCTGGTGCATTACAGAGGTGCTCACCGACATTCCCGCTCAAAGTGACGGAACAACCGCTCCGGCCATTGAGGGCAACGCGGTTATCTCGCCGGACGGCAGACTTTACGATTTTCTGCGTGTGGGCAGCAGAGAGGGAGGCGGCACGGCCCTGATTTTGGAGGGCAACCCGCAAAAGCCGGAAAAAATGCTGGAGTTTGCCCGCTACGTGAAGTTCCCCATGGGACACACAAAATTTGAGCTTATGACCCATGCAGGAGCATATTATGCGGTTGGGAACGACAACGCGCCCCACAGAAATGTGCTTTCGCTCTACCGTTCGAAAAATTTGGACGATTGGGAGCTGGTGAAACACTTAATTGATTTTAAAGACTGCGACCCGGAATATACGGCGTTTCAATATCCCGCCGCGTTTATCGAGGAGAACACACTCTATGTGCTGTCACGAACGGCGCTGAACGGCGCCCACAATTTTCACGACGCAAACTACATTACGTTTCACAAGTTTCCGCTGAAATAAAGAGAAACCCGGCAGGCTTTGCGGCTTGCCGGATTTTTTAAAATACACTGCGTCACAATTGCGTCAATGTTATCATCTTCAAATTTTATTTGTTATAATACCAATTGGAGGTGAAAAAAAATGGAAACAATATTAAAAAAGCTCTATTCAGGAGAATTGGACCCAACAAAATTTTATGAACCGGAAAGCGCAGAATATTGGAAAGAGGACGCAAAAGTGAATGCCATTTTAACCAAATGGGCCAACAAACTGGGAAGTGACGACAACCTCGAGTTTTTTGACGAAATGTTTTCCATCTATGTTGAAATGGTGGGATTGGAACGGGAAGAAATTTTTCAGTATGGCTTTAACCTGGCAGTGAAGCTCATGAGCGAAGCTTATTCCGCCAAATTGTCCGGAGAGATGTATCCTCACCAGCGCAATTAAAAACGCCCCGTTACGAGCTCGTAACGGGGCGTTTTTCTTTTCCGTTTAAAAGTTTTTCAGCAAAATCACCTGATTTTGTTTTAACACAAAGCTTGCCGGGTTTAGGTCTGTTTCGGTTAAAAAATGTTCCTGGTCGAGCAAAAATCCTTTCATAGCGGGGGAGAGGTTGGTGGAAAGCACCGCATCTTTTTCCGAAATGTTCGCAATCAGCGCGGCATGTTTGCCGCCGTCCGCCGCAGCCAATGCATAAACCCCCTGCTGTGCGCCGCTTACCCCTGCCTGGCTTCCCAAACGGTAAAGCTCGCCAAAGGCGGCAAATGCATAGTAGGTGCAAAAGGGCTCATAGGTAATGGGGTTAAACAGCCCGCCGTAAACCGACTGGCCAATCCGCGCGTCGTAATAGCACAAAATGTCTGTCTTTTTGTTCTGCATGGCGCACATCATGGCCGCCGCGTTGGCCGAAGCGAAAGATGTGCCGCGCAGCTCTTTTTTCGGCGCGTTGTTCCACTCGTTCAGCTGCGTTTCCACATGGCCGAAGCCAAAATCACACAGGCAGCGGTCAACAAAATCTGCAATCTGTTCGACCTCAGCCACCGAGTCGTAGCTGTGCCAGGAGAAAAAGTCTATGGGTGAGCCGTGCTGTTTCATGTAATCGAAAAACGCGAAGAAAAAGGTGAGCATGTGCTTCGCCCGGGGAGATTTTGCATATTCGCGCATTTCTTCACTTAATTCATTGGAACTGGCCTTTTCCGGAACGCCGAATTTTAGCGGCTCATTAAAAATGCTGTAAAATCCGGAGGAAGCAAATCCCCCTACCTTAATGCTGCTGCCAAAGCACTTCTTTAAGTGTTTTGCCGTTACGTCGTAAAGCGCAAAATATTCTTCGTCCGTGCCCGTCCACATCTGATTTTCACCGGGAAGGCCGTTGTCCGGCTCATTCCAAATCTCCCAGTAAACAATGCCAAAATGAAAACCGTTTGCCCAGCCCTCGTTATAGTGGCGAATAATGTGTTCACAAATCCGCGCCCATTTGCCAAAATCTTTTGGCGGATGAATGTGGTAGGCGCGGATGTAACACTGGTTTTCAATGGTAACGCCCAAACGGAAAATGGGCGGGCAGCCGTATTCCATTAAAGCGGAAACCAGCGTGTCGGTAAATGCAAAATCATATGAGGCAGGGTCGGTTTCGTCTGCGTTAAAATCCCGAAAAATATTAGGTATGTCCACAAACCGTCCGCCGCCATAGGCTCCGCCCACGTCGTGCAGGCGGGCGAACGGAACCGCCGCCTCTTTCAAATAGGAAAAATAAGAATAGTCAACTCCCAAAAAGGGCGGCTGGCCAACGCCGTGCATGGGCTTTATGCGGCCTGTTTTCTGATTAAAATTAAACTGAATGTTCATGCTCACCACTCCAATCTTGCTTTTATCATACAACGAAAACCAAAAAAGTCAATAAAAAAGGCAACGAAAAATTTTCGTTTTTTCTTATTTTAAATTGAATTACAATATGTTATAATAAAACATATCAGATGAGGAGATGGTAGTATGCTGTCAGATAAACTGAATATTACAGATATTTATTGCGTATGGCCATTTTATTCAAAAAGCCATATTGTTGGAACCAGACAATATTATGCAAATACGCGCCGCTATCACGAGCTGATTTATGTGCTGGACGGCGAGTGCATGAGCACATACAACGGAAAAACGGTGCGGAACAGCCCTGGAACGGTGCAGTTTTTGCCCAAGGAACCGGTAGGCAATAAGCATTATATTGATTTTATCTCTAAATATAGCTGTATTACATTCTTTTTCGACAGCGACGTTCCTCTTTCCAATGAGATTATGACTTTTGATTTATCGAACAATTCTAAGGTAAAAGCAATTTTTGAAAAGGCACTTCACATTTGGAGCAGAGGGGAAACGGGACATTACCACCAAGGCGCCTCGCTTTTATACCGGGTGTTGTATGAAGTTGAAAAGAGCTGCTGCGCCGACTACATGGCCTCAAGTGCAGAAAAAAGGATTGAGCCTGCGGTGGAATATATTCACCATTACTATTGCGACAGGGATTTTTCCTATGAGTGTCTGCCTGCGCTGTGCGGCCTGAAATATTCCTATTTTTTCAGGCTGTTTGTGAAGCGGTTTGGCATTTCGCCCTCGCAGTATGTTAAAAAAATGAAGATAGAAAAAGCTTGTCAATTGCTTTGGATTAACAAGTTTTCCGTTACGCAGATTGCGGAAATGCTGGGGTACAGCGACGTATATTACTTTAGCCGGCAGTTTAAAGACCAGATGGGTGTTGCCCCGTCGCATTATGTGTCTTCCATACCGCAGTTATAATGCATCTATCAAAAAATATCCCCCCCAAGATTAACCTTGGGGGGATATTTTTTGTAAAAACAAAATTTTTAGTACAACAAAATACAAATAACAATCATATTCCATTGTAATGCAAAAATGGCTCTGGTATAATTTCATCAAAATTTACAAAGCAAATAACCAATAAAAAGGATGATGAAGCCATGAAAATGGGGATTACGATTGTACACTTCCCGCACCGCAGTGTTTGTGAAAACATAAAGTTTTTTGCAGAAAACGGATTTGACGCCATTGGATTTTACGGGCCGCAATTTTATGACGACGTGAAAGATTCAACAACAGGAAAAGTGCTGGCGGAAACGATAGAAAAATGCGGCGTAGCCGCCACGGTACATCATATGATACCCAAGCCGGAGAACAAAGAAGCGTGTGAAAACTTTTATGATGAGATGAAGGCAATGAAACAATGGCAGGAAGAATATGGCTTGTTGCATGTTTTATCCTTTGACGTTTGGATTTTGGATAAGTCCAAAGTTGCCCCAATGATGCAGCATGCCATTGATACGTTTGCCGGTACCGGAACAAAAATAGCGTTTGAGGATTTTCCGCTGAATACTTACGAGCTGATGCAATCGGGCTTAAGTTTTTCAGATGAATCCGGCATTTTAATGGACTTTGGACACACAAATGCACGCCTTAGCACGGCGGGAACAAACCAAAACTGTTTTTTGGCAAATAGGGGCGAGGGCGCGCCGCTCATGCCCGGCGACAACAGCGTAGAGGCGTTCCGCATGGCGTTTTTGAAAAAGCCCCTGCCGGTTTTTGAGCTTCACCTTCATAACAATAACGGAATAGACGACCAGCACGACTTTATTGAAAACGGCACGGCAGATTTTCGTGGAATTGCAAAAATGCTAAAGGAAGTGGGATTTAAGGGCATTGCCTCTTTTGAAGCGGGGCCGGCTCTGCACGGCAAAACAGGCGAGGAAGCGGACAAAGCGACGATTGAAAGCCTGAAAAATTGGAAAAAGTGGCTAAGTGAAGATTAAACAACTTGTACAAATGGGAAACCCCAACAATCAATCAAGAAAGGAAGGAACGTATGAAAAAGATTATTGCATTGCTTATGGCAATGGCACTTTTGCCGAGTTTCACCGCATTTGCTGAAGACAGCCGTGTCATTCAAAGCGAGCTGTTTGTATCCCCAAGCGCAAGCATTGACGGCGACGGCACAAAGGAACACCCGTATAAAACCATAGAGCAGGCGCAGCAAAAGGTTCGCACCATGAACACGCAAATGACGGGAGACATCGTGGTAAACCTGCTTCCCGGGCGGTATGAGCTTTCGGACACGTTAGAGTTCACAGCAAAAGACTCCGGCTCGAACCACTACGACGTTATCTACCGCGGCAGCGGCGACGACACAACCCTATCCGGCGGAAAAGCGGTCAGCGGCTGGAAACAGGGCGAAAACGGAATCTGGACGGTACCGGTGGAAGCAGATTTCGTGCGCGAGCTTTATGTGGACGAAACCCCTGCAAGCCGGGCGTCCAGCAGCAAGCGTATCGCTGGGATTGCAAACTACCAGGATCCGGATTCCTATTATAAAACCTATGGTTCCGATGGGTTTTATGCCAACAAGTCGGAAATCGGGCTTTATCAAAATCCCGGCGACATTCAGCTCATGTGGAATGTGACCTGGCGGGTTTATTATATGAATGTGGAAGATATTACAGCAGACCCGGAAAACGAAAGCCGGGTCATTGTAAAAATGGAACAGCCCGCCTGGGGCGCAATGTATGCCACCACGGCCTCTACCAGCCCGCGTTTTCACTACGGCTTTACGGTGGAAAACGCCAAAGAGGTGTTAGACGAGCCGGGCGAGTTTTATTTTGACAAAGCCGAAAAGCTTCTATATTATAAGCCCCGTGAGGGACAGGATATGACAAAAGCCGAAACCATTGTTCCGGCAATCGACCGGCTGGTGATGTTCCGCGGCAAACACTGTCAGACCTGCGACGGCAACCTGCGGGTAAAAAATATCCGGTTTGAAAACGTGCGCTTTGCCCACTCCACCTGGGGCGCGGTAGAGGGGCTGGGCTTTACCACGCGCCAGGCGGAGGTAATGAACATTCCGGCGTCCCGGGGAAAACACGTGCCCGGCGCAGTACAGCTTGAATATACCGACGAAGTAGACATTGAAAACTGTACCTTTTTCGGCATCGGCACCGCGGCGCTGTCGTTAAGCGAAAGCGTGAAAAAGGGCGAGTATAACAAAAACGTATTTTCCGACATCGGGGCAAGCGCCTTAGTGGCGGGAAAAGAGTGGCACTCGAAATACTTTGAGCCGTCAAACCCCAAGGCCGCGGCCAACGTGGCATTTCGAAAACCCTTAATCGGCTCTTACCAATATGTAACCGGCCAGATGGAAAACTATTGCCTCTCCATGTTTTCGTCTTACCACGAACAGTTCTACGACGAGTTTTACACCGCCCTCGGCAGCACCTGGCAGGGGGAGCCCTGGGCCAAAGACAAAGGCATAAAGCCCTGGCTGATGATAGACATGGAGGAGGCCTACACCATCGACAGCTTGAAGCTGGGCTTTGCGGAGGGTGTCACCGAGGAGCAGAGAAGAAACATAGAAATTTTAGGCTCCAACGACCCCAAATTTGAAACCTACATCACCTTTGCCACATTTGACAAGCCCGCGGCAAACCTGCAAACCGTTCCGGGCAATAAAACGGAAAAAGTGCGCTATCTGATGATACGCAAAACCGTTTCCGAAGCCTTCGGCATTTCCCAGCTTTGGGCCTACAGCTACGACGAAGCGCCCAAAGGCTCAACGGGAATTTGCATAGACAACACTTTTTCCAACAACTACATCACAAAGGTCGGCAAGTTCAATATGGGCGCCCCGGCAATCCACGCCCTTTATACCAATGGGCTAAACCTGTCCCACAACGAGATTAACGACGTGTCCTACACGGCCATCTCCTTAGGCTGGGGCTGGGAGGCCATCGACTCCGCCGAAACCGGCAATAACACGGTTTCCTACAACAAATTAACCAACTATAACCAAATGTGCTTTGACGGAGCCGCCATATACACCTTAGGCGACCAGCCCGGCACAAAAATTAATCATAACTATATGTCCGGCCAGAATCTGGGCCAGTCGATTTACTTCGACCAGGGCACGCAGTTTATCGTGGCGGACAACAACGCCATGACTGACGTAAACCAAAGCGTGTTCATCTGGCACCCAACGGTTATGAACAACAAGGTCTATAACACCTATTCCGCGTCGGGCCTGTTTACAAAGAACAACCCCAACAACGTGCTGAACGAAATTCAGACGTTCCCGGCAGGCTCGCCCCCGGCGGAGGCCTATAAAATCCAGCGGGAAGCGGGAATTGAGCCTGCGGTGCGCGAGTCTGTCGTAAGCCGCGTTCCCGATACGCCCGACCCATACCTTCGCGGCCGCGAGGCATTCGAGGGCGTGGCCCGAACGGTGAATCAAAATCCAGCCCACCCGGATTCGGAGTCCTTACAGGAAATGACGGAGATTTTTTTAGCCGACCCCACCCTGGGCAAAATCCCGGGCAAAAGCACCTATGAAGAAATTTATGCAATAAAGGAGCTTTATAACCGGTGCGTGGCCTCTGAATTCGGCCTTGACGAAAGCTTGGCGCTGAAAGAAAAACTGCTGGCGGCGGCGGAGGGTATCACCCATAAAAGCCTTAATGAAATGCTTGCGTTCTGCAAGGAAGCGCTTTTAAAAGCCACCGTGGGCAAAACGCTGAACGCCTACCCCCGGGAGGCGGTGGACGCTCTCACAGAAGCCGTAAACGGCATAACCGCTTCCGACCGGGCGGACGAATTTGCAGAATACGCGGCGGTGCTGCGCTTAGAAACCGCATATGCCGCATTTGAAGCGGCAAAATACGCCGCCGATGTGGAATATGCCTATATACCGGGCGGAACCACCGAAATCAATCAGGAAACAAAGAGCATTACCATCACCATTCCCCAGGCGGCGGACTTTGCCGCCGTGAAACCGGAGTTTGTGGTATCGTCCGGCGCAGAGCTGGCGCAAGACCCCAGCGCAAAGCAGGACTATTCCAAAGAAACGGTCGTTCCGGTTTACCAGCCGGAGCTAAAACGGTATGTATATTGGAAATTGAACGTGGTAAAGAAAAACGAACCTATACTTTCTGAAAAAACTGTTTCGGCAGAACGTTCGCAATGGAAATCGTGGGGCAAAAACATCGCTCCGCAAAGCGATAACGGCGTGCTGACACTATTTGCCAACTACCAGCCCTATCTGTATCAAAAGGGCAGATTCGACAAGGAAGTAAACGTGAGCTTATGTGCGGAAACGAAAGACGCAAACAACGAAATCAGCCTGATTTTCGCGGCGGGCAATCCGGACATGGAAAGTCTGAATCAAACAGGCGCAGAAAATAACCATTACCGCATTGCGCTTTCCGGCAGCGCCGCGCGGCTTTACAGAGTGAAAGACGGGCAGGCGCAAATGGTTTCGGAAACGCAAAACAACGGTTTTTCCTACGGCGAATGGAACAATATCCAAATCAAGGCCGCGCAGGACGGCAATTACGACAACATAACCGTGTATATCAACGGCGCGGCGGTACTGAACGCCAACAGCATAGAGAGGCTTGGAACAGTTGGATATTTCGGAATTCGCAGTAACAGTCAAAAAATAAAAATAAAATAACGTTACAGGAGGAAAATTTTATGAAAAAGTTTTTATGTGTTCTGTTGTCCCTGGGCATGCTGCTAACAGCTGCAAACGTATGTGCGGCGCCGGGAGACGTGGTAAACGTGGCCTTAGACAAACCGGCCTTTGCAAACCAGCAGTACGGCGCGCTTTCGCCTAAAAACGCCACAGACGGAAACGCGCAGACCTGCTATGCTGGCACATGGGGCGCGGCAGGCACCAACGTAACGTTTTACGTAGACTTGGGCGAGACGTATCCTATCCACAGCTTAAAGCTGTTTTTAGGCGGAACCGACCAGGAAGCGCAGCGGAAAAACTTCAATATTTACTTTACCAATGAGCGCCCCGTTTGGACAGCGGCAGGGGAGCGCGTTCTGGTTCATGAACAGGCAGAAGACCCCGGCGACGATGTGGAATTAAACGTCTCCGTGCCCGACGAGGCGAAAGTCGAAGCATACCGCTACGTTGTAGTGGAGAAACAGGACCGGGAAACGGGCCTTGCGATTCGTGAAATTGAGGTTTACGCTCCCGCAGACAGCGTTCCGGAAAAACCATCTTACATGGTGGAAATCGGAAGAAACAAAACGGCGCTGTCAAACGATAACTTCGACACCTCTGCCAGCTATATGCTAAACGACGGAAACGCCGCCACCACCGTAGCGGGCGAAACCAGCGGAACTTCAGAAACGGGCGCCCTGCGCTATAAAGCGTGGATTGATTTAGGCGCGGCCTTCCCCATTGAAGGCGTGAATATTTCCATTACCAAAGGCAACGACACCTGGTTTTTCATCTACGGCTCAAACGACCCGACCTTCGCCGAAAGAGACACCCTCTACACCGGAGAGGGAACCCCCTTAGGGCAGGATTTTAAATTCCTTGAAACGCCGGAAGAAATGAAAGCCACGCCGTATCAGTATATCATGGTAGAGCGTAACAACGGGAAAGCTATGGCAATCAGCGAGCTTGAGGTTTACACCACCAACACCGCCGCGGAAGAAACGGAAGTTTCAGAGCAAAACGGCCGTGTCATTGAAATCGGCCGGGGGAAGAAGGTTGTTTCCAACAGCTTTGCAGGTTCTTATGTGGCGGAGAACATTAACGACGGCACCGATTCAAGCTTTTGGCAGGCAAACTGGCCCACAACGGAAGAACACTATGCGTTTATCGACATGGAAAAACCAATTTCCGTTGCAAGGGTAACCACCTTTGGTGCACAAACGGTAGGAGCGGGCAGAACCGACGCAGATTTAAAAATCGTAGCCACCAACGACCCGAATTTGGCTCCTGAAAACTGGGACACCTTAGCCACCTGGGAGGCAAACAAAACAACCCTTCCCCGCAGGGAAATGATGTTCACCCCGGCGGCGGAGTTTGCGAAAAACACCTACCGCTTTGTGGGAATCAGCACGATTTTGGGAACCGGAACAAACGGCATGCAGGAGCAGCGCGTAGGGGAGCTTAAGGTTTATACCTACGCACAGGATTTTAAAGAGAGCCTGAATCCCATTGCGGCCGCATGGAACAGCGAAACGAAAACGGCAGACATCTCCTCGGTTATGGTAACCAACGCGGGCACGCCCTATACCATGATTGCGGCGGCCTATCAAACGGACGAAAACGGAAACAACCAGATGATAGGCGTGAGCATTCAGAACTTCGACGGGCTTGTGCAGGGGGCCTATCAGCCCGTCTCCATGACGGCGGACCTTTCCGGCGTGGAGGGGATTGAAAACGTCACAAGAATCCGCGTGATTTTGGTAGACACCTTAGACCGGATGTGCCCAAAAATGGCGGCCTATGACATTCCTCTGTCTTAAACAATAGGGGAAAACCGAAGGAGTGAAAACATGATACGAAAAAGGCTTGCTCGGCTCTTATTAGCGGCAATGATGGCATTTTCCGCCCTTTCGGTTTCGGCTGAGGGTGATAACAGCAGTTTAACGGCCAAACTTTCAGATTCCTCAGTTGAAATTGCAGGAACAACCAGCGCTGGCTATGTGCAAATTGTTGTAATGAAGCCCCTGCGGGATTTTTCTGAAATCACGGCGGAAAACTTTAAAGAAATTGTGTATTACACGGACACCCTTACAGTGACCGGCGGAGGTTTTTTGTGCAAAATATCGCTGCCCGAAGATGCAGAAAACGGAAGATATGCGGTAAAAGCCATTTTTAATGAGGAATCTGGCTGTGCGGAAATGAAAACCAGCTTTTTTAAAACTTCAAACGAATATACAAAAGAAATGACAGCAGCCTACTTATCTGCAGATAAAAGCAATTTTCGCAAGGTTTTTGAAACCTATGGCGAGATTTATGACGAAGCAGATTTGTTTGCAAAAGAAATCGGCGGGCTGCTCATTGAACACGAAGAAGCAGTTTCCGAGTGCTTCATCATTGCAAAAAACGGCATGGTGAACCATACGTTTACCGAAACGCCCGAAACGGTGACGGCGCTGGGCGACATCACCAACATGCTCAAGTGCACGCTCATGCTGTATCATATGAGCTATTCCGATGACTTTGAGGCATATGTGGAGCTGTATCGCGAAACAATGCCCCTTGTGTTTGACGAAAATTACGACAAAACAGAGTTTTCCCACATATTTAAAATGGTTCGGGAAAAAGATGTGCAAAACACAGACAAAGCGTTTGTAAATGCAGTTCGGAAAACCATAGGACTTTCCTTAATTCTAAACGGCAGCAATGCCGACAAGGCAAAGGCGCTGGAGCGCTTCAGCAGCGAGCTTGGCATAGCAAAGAAGACGCTGGAAAACAGCGGCTTTGCCCTTTTGGAAATTGCCAAATATCTTGAAGATGATGAAGCAGCGGTGAAAGAATATGCAGGCGGCATGGAAAGCGCCGTAAAAGACGCAATTGACGCCCTTGAGAAAAAGAATAACAGCGGCGGCTCCGGCTCCGGCAGTTCCGGCGGACGGGGCAATTCCTCTATTTCGGTTGGAAACCGGGAACCTGCAGGCACTCCCGACCCATCGACACCGCCGGACACGCCGGAACCCAACCCGCCTTTTTGCGACCTGGACGGCGTTTTGTGGGCAAAAGACGCAATTTTAAATTTATATCAAAAAAAAATCATCAGCGGAAAGGAAAACGGACGTTTTGCCCCGCAGGACAACCTGTCCCGCGAGGAGGCGGTTAAAATTCTGGTCGGCGCATTTGGTCTTTTTGAAAAGCAGGAGGACCTGCACTTTTCAGACTGTAACGTGGAGGATTGGTATTATCCATATGTAAGCATTGCAGTGAAAAGCGGCATTGTGCGGGGTATTTCCGAAACCCTTTTCGGAACCGGAACAAATATCAACCGGCAGGATTTTGCGGTGATGCTCAGCAGAACACTTACAGCCGCCGGCTGTAAATTAAACGGGGCAAAGGCGGTTTCCTTTGCAGACAGCGAAGCGATTTCAGAATATGCCCGGGCAGACGTTGACGCGCTCAGTGCGAACGGCCTTTTTGTGGGCGACGAGAGTCAGCGGTTTTACCCGCAAAACAGCATTACAAGGGCAGAAGCCGCCGTGGCAATTGAACGGGCGGTTAACTTTACCGAAAGCAGTCAGGAGGTGCAGCCATGAAAAAATTAATCAGTTTGCTAATGGTGGTGCTTGTGTTTTCCAGCATTTTATGTGTGCCGGCAGCCGCCCTTGAAAACGTGGCGCTGAACAAGCCCACGGCAGCCTCCTCTGTTTATGCGGCAGGCACAACCGGCCCTGCCAATATAAACGACGGCAACAGAAGCAACTATTTTGCCAGCGGAGGCGCGGTTTTAGAGGGAACCGTAAACGGAAACCAGTTTGTCAGAATTGACCTTCAGGAACCCTGTGAAATCGACTCGGTTGTTCTCTATACCCGTGTGGATGTAGACGACGGCAGATACCGCAAAAATTTAGCGGTAGAGTTTTCCAACACCGCTGATTTTGCAGAAAAAGAAAGCGTGCAGGCGGTGGGAAACGAACCGGTGGGCTTTAAAGAATCCATTGCGGTGGATTTAAACTTAAAGCGTCCATACCGATATGTGCGCGTTGTGCAGTCGGCGGGAGACAGCCTGCTGGTGTTGGCTGAGGTAGAGGTGTTCGGCGAAGCCGCGGCTTTGACGGATGAGGATAACAACACCGTCCCGGCGGAATATGCCGACGCCGCGGCAAGTGAATATGCCGGCCCCATCCGCCTTTTGCAGGTGATGGGCGTGATGTCGGGAATAGACGAAACCGCCTTCGGCGTGAACAAAATCGTGTCGCGGGCACAGGCGGCCGACGCCATTGTGAAAGCCGCCAACCCCGACTATCCCAAAGCAGAAAAACAGCCGTTTTCTGATGTAGACAGCGCGTTCTGGGCGGCAGACACCATAAGCAGGGCATGGGATTTGGGAATCATTAAAGGCGACGGCAACGGTGACTTTCGGCCGAACGACCCGGTGAGCGAGCTTGAGGCCATTACCATGATGCTGCGCGCACTGGGCTATGGAGCGTTTTTAGAGGCTAGAAACAGCGTTTCACAAACTATTTCCGCCGCAAAACAGGCCGGGCTGGTGAAAAGCTTTCAGGCGGACAAAAACGAATATATCGGCCGCGGCAAGTTTGCCCAAATGCTTTACCGCATGCTGCGGAGCAATGTAGCGGTTGTAAAGGAAATCAACGGCGACGGCCTTCGTTATGAAACAAGAAAATGTCTGTTGGAAGACCTGCATGGCATTTTACTGGATGAAGGGCTGGTAAAGCAAAACCGATATTCCCATTTGAGCTGGCCGAAACCGTCTTCCGGAAACAATGCCGTAATCGGCGCTGAAAATTTGCTCGACCCCCGGGGCATTTTAGATAGCCTTTTGGGTTACAACGTAACATATGCAACACAAAAGGACCAACCCGAACAAATTTATATCGCATGGCCCGAAGACAATGAAACCGTAACCATAAAAGCCGAAGAGTTAGACAGCACCAAAGAGGAAATAAAAAAAGGCAGCGTTCGGGTTCTGCGTGCGGACGGCAAAAAAGAGCATTACACCCTTTCTGCGGCAAAAGACATTGTGATAAACGGCGTGTCCTATCCTGAGGCACTGCCGGAGGATTTGTTGATTTCAGCGGGAACCGTTACGCTGATTGACAACGACAGCGACGGAAGCTACGACGTGGTAGACGTACAGTCCTACGAGGTAATGGAGCTTTTGCTGGTCGCCGACAAGGGCGAGGAGCTTATGGTTACCGACTCTTTTGGAAAAACAGAAACCTTAGTCAAAGAGAATACCGCCGTTTTTTATGTGAACGGGTCGGAAGCAAAAACGGGAAAAATAAAAACAGGCCGGGTTATCCGCCTGTATCAATCGAAAAACGGACAGAAAAGCAAGGTTGTTTTGCTGGATAACACCATATCCGGCACGGCAGAAAACATTGCCCAAGGAATAAGCGTTACGGTTGGCGGAACGGTTTATCCATATGCCGCCGGACTGAAAAGCAGCGAACACCAGGAGGAATTTGCCCCCGGCGATGTTATTACCCTTTATTTAGACGAAGAAAATAAGGTGGAATGGATTTTAAAAGACGCAGAACAACAGAGCGGCGACTGGAACATCGGCTTTTCGCAAAAGGTAAACCTGGCAAAGAGTATGGGCGACAAAACCCAGTTCCGCATTTTTAATCAAAACGGCGCGTTTGAAACGCTGCCTGTTGCGGACAAGGTTTTTGTTGACGGAACAAGGGTGTCCCACGACGAGCTGACGGAAGCGGTAAGAAAAAATCCGGAAAATTATGTGCTGGAGTTTATCCGTTACCAAAGGAATGACGGCGGTGAAATTTTTCGTCTTGACACCATGAATCAGGGGGAGCGGGAGGACGGCGAAACCATGAGCTTTTACCGAAAAAGCACCGGCGGCAGTATGGTGACGGAGGTAAACGCAATTTATAACGGGCAAACCTATGTTATGCCCGCAAAGGGTGACGCGCTCACCTTTGTGATTCCGCAGATAGACGGAGAATTCACCGACGACGAGGAATATGACTATGTATATGACATCAAACAGCTTTCACACGTCATTTACAATCATAACGACAACGGTGACACTACTGTTTCCTCCTATATGCTGGGGGAGGACGGATTTCCAAAGTTCTTTGCAAATATAAAAAATTATAAGGGAGGCGGCTCCGGCCTGAATGTACGCCTGGTTTCCGACACGGCAAACATGCCGGTTTTGCTGGTTGAACGTGTGAACGCAGCAATGAAAAACGACATTGCCGGCCACACCATTCACGTTAGAAACCTGAAGAACGGCAAAACAGAGCAATATTTTGTGGAAGACCAGATAAAGCTGTTTGAAACGGGAAAGGTGTTTCAGGAAAAGCAGGAATGGTTAGACGCCAACATGTGGCTGGACGAAAGCAAAATTTTCAGTGCGGATCCGGCTGTTTTGCAAAATTATGTCAGCGGTTTTTCTGATTTGTCCTTTGGGGACATCATTGGGTGCGAATTGGCGTCAGACAGGGTAACGGCCATTGAGCGCCTTTACCGGTATGACAAAACAACAGCGCCGGAACTGTTAAACAGCGTTTGGTATTCCGGCGGGCAGCACCCAAAATGGTTTTTCTCGCGAAACAGGCTGCAGCTTGGAACGGTTGATCAAACCGACAAGATTTCGGTCACCTTTCAGACCAAGGAAGGGGCGCAGGAACGCTTTTACCTATCCTCATTTTTCAGCACGCTGTATGTCTGCGATAACACTCGGGAGAAAATTACAACCGAAAACGGCGCCAACATCAGCGCATACTTAACCGATCAGACGAAGTTTATGTATCTGTGTTCCTCGGGAACGCCGGTTTGCATCGTTGCATATACCTTTGATTAGACACGATAATTTGATAAATTGTTCTCTCTCTCCTTAGGCTGTGCGCAAAACTGCGGCCTAAACGGAAAATGCCTGTAGAACGCTACAGGCATTTTTACGTTATTCAATTGCTTGCACCTTTTCCGTGTCCACTGAGTGAATAATCAGCTTTTTCCACCGTCCCGTTAAGAAGAAGCCCAGGCCAAAAACCATGGCGGCGGCAGATGCAATGGGTCCGCCCAGACCAACGCCCAACAGCCCCATATTGAGCACCATGCCGAATATGTAAGATGCGGGGATTCGGAACAAGAGAGACGACATAATGCCGTTAATCAGCGAAAAGTTGGTGTGCCCCGCACCGATAAACAAACCGTTAAAGCAAAAGCACAGAGGAGCTACCAAATAGTCATATTTAAACGCTTTTATGTATGCAACGCCGTTTGCAATGAACTCAGGGTCGTTTCCGAACAGACGCATACAGCTTTCCGGGAACACGCCTACGATAAAGAATATCACAATGCTGATGGCCATGGAAATTGCCATGCCAACCAGCATGGTTTTGGCAGCCCTGTCATACTTTTTCGCGCCGATGTTTTGGGCACTCATGGCGGAAACCGAGGTGCTCATGGCAATGCCGGGTAAAATAGCAAATCCGTTCAGTTTGCCCACTGCGCCCACCGCGGCAGAGGCCATAACGCCAATAGAGTTTACCAGCGCCGTTAAAAACAGAAACGACGCGCTTGTGGCAACATTCTGAATAGACGTGGGAATGCCAATTTTCAAAATCAGCTTTAGCTGCTTTTTTGTTGCGCCTTTAAACGAGTCTAAGCTAAAGTCGAAAATAAAGTTGTTTTTTCTAAGGTAAAGAATGCACAAAATCATGCTGATGGCCTGGGACATAATCGTCGCCAAAGCAGCTCCGGCTGCGCCCATATGAAACACTGCGACAAACAAAAGGTCGAGCACAATGTTCACGCCGCAGGCAATTGCCACAAAAATAAGGGGATTACGGCTGTCGCCCAAACCGCGCATAACCGCGCTTAAGGCATTGTAGCCAAAAATGAAAATCGTGCCCAGCATGCTGATGAAAAAGTATATTCTTGCCTCGGAGAAAGACTCTGCCGGCGTTTGAATGAGCCGAAGCAGCGGTTCCTGCAGCGCCAGCATGGCCACAGTGATGACCACAGCGGCAACGGTGAGCGACACAAACAGCGTCGCAATGGTTTCGTGCATGGACTTCCTATCGTCCGCCCCCATATACTGCCCGATTAAAACCGTTGCGCCGACGGCCAGGCCAAACACCATGTTGGTGATTAAAAACGAAACCTGCCCGCCGATATTTACGCCGGACATTGCCACCTCGCCTGCAAACTGGCCCACCACCAGCATGTCAACCGTGCTGTAAAGGGACTGGATTAAATTCGATATTAGAACAGGAAGCGAGAACAAAACAAGCTGTTTTACCACGTTCCCTTCTGATAAATTGTTTTCAAATTTTGCCATTTTTAAGTAAATACCTCGCTATTTTATGGTGATAATTTCATATTTATTGTACCATTTTTTTTAAAAACGGGCAAGGGCTTTTTGCTTGCTTTTGCGCTTTTTGTCAAATGTTATCAGAAAAAATTTTTAAATCTTTGGATTGTTTGTAACTATTTTTTTCCTTGACGGGGATAAAACATTGCTGTATAATATATAATATTTTAATAGAGGAGAGAGGAAATAAATGGAGTTCATTTTTTCAAACGGGGTTTCGCAGCTCGACTGCATTGCAAGAATTGTGGCAGCCTGCCTGTGCGGCGCGCTGATAGGATTCGAGCGCAGCCGGCGGCAAAAGGAAGCCGGCATCAGAACGCACATCATTGTGGCATTAGGCTCGTCTCTGATGATGATTGTGTCGAAATATGGTTTTTTTGACATGGTGGACATTCACAGCGGAGTGTTCACCGGCGACAGAATTGCCGCTAACATCATAACCGGCGTGTCGTTTTTAGGCGCGGGCATGATATTTTTCCGCGGCAGCTCGGTGAAAGGCCTAACCACCGCGGCGGGCATCTGGTCTACCGCAGGGGTGGGGCTTGCCGTCGGGGCAGGGCTTTACATCATTGCTGGAACGGCCACGGTGCTGATTTTAATTATTCAAATCATTTTCCACAAATGGCAAATTAGCGCAGACACCCAGGTGTTCGGAAAAATTGTGGCGGTTTTGGAAAACGACGAGGCCAAAATTGATTTCATTGCAGACGCATTAAAAAATGAGGGGATTGAAATTGTTTCCAGCCGGTTTGAAAAACTTGGCGACGACAAGGCAAAAATCACCTATGCAGTGCGCTCCGACAATGAGGTTTCTGCCAAACAGTCTGCAAGACTTTCGCGGATTATTCCCGAAATGGTGTCGTTAGAGGTGCACAGCAACACATAAAAAGAGCGGAACCGCTTGGTTCCGCTCTTTTTATTTTATTCTTTTGTAAGCCCAAAAGAAAATGCAAACTCAATTTGCTTCTCTTTCAGCCGATATCGCTCAAGCAGCGCCGGCCCGCAGGAATTCGAGCCGATTCCTGAAACCTTGTAGTCAATCCGCACGTTCACGGCGCCGTTTTTGCACAGCTCGTCAATGTGTCCCGCCTGGGAAAGGTCTAATGCGTCAAACTCAGAAACGTTAAATTCAAACCCATCTCCTGTAAACGTAAGCCCGTTATTAAATGCAAGCTCCTTTGTGTTGGTGTGGTTGCCGTGCTCTTGGGGTTTTACATAATTCACATACTCGTCTGCTGCCGCGCTGTGAAACAGCCCCATGCGGGCAAAGGCGCGCATGTCGGCGTAATTTTCGTCCGGCCCCATGCCAAAATACGAAAAGCGGCTGTTTTCTAAAATGGTTTTAAACTCAAAGCCCAGCCGCGGCAGCCACACACAGTCCTCCCGCACGGAGCCTGAGAGGGAAACGTCCACCGTGCCGTCGATGAAAAACGTATAGACTGCGGTATAGCGGAAAAACGGTTTTCTGGAAATGCCGGCAAGGGAGCCTGTTACCGTAATCACGTTGTTGTCTGTGCGGCAGTCATAAACCTTTGAAAACACTTTGTTAAAGTTCTCGCCGGACTGGTTGTCGCTGTCAGACCATTCCCATTTTTTTCGGATATGCCTGTCGTTGTCTGTGGGCGCCCGCCAAACAGAAAGCTTGGTGGGGGAAACCAGCTGTTCTTTGCCGTTTCGTTTTATCGAAACAAACCCGCCCAAAAGCTTTGAAAATTCATAAACAAAGCCATCTCCCCGGGCGATAATGGTTTTTTCGGTTTCCGTCAGCGCCAGGGCACTGCGCGGGGCCTCGCGCGATTGTTTTGGAACAGAAAGCTCGTGCTGAACGAAGGCGACCTCGTGGCCGTTTTTGTCAGTAAACGATGCGTTTAAATATGCCCCCAAACGGCAGCCGGTAACGTTTTCCATTAACGCGGCCACGTTCAGCTCGCGGCTTTCTTTGGGTTGCACATCAAGCGTATAATCCCCCTCCGCCACAGTTTCGCCGTCCGCCATTACGGAGAGCTTTAACGAAAACTCCGAAAGATTGGTAAAGTCATAAAGATTTGTCACAGTGAAATCCGTGCCGTTCAGCGAAGCTGAAATGTTTTGATAGGCGGCCTTAATTTCTTTCGAGCCGGCTTTCAGCCGGCGGTCGTGGGTCACCATTCCGTCACAGCAGAAGTTGTGGTCGTGGGTGCCCTCGCAAAAATCGCCGCCATATTTGGGCACGCCGTCAATCACAACGGTGTGGTCAGCCCACTCCCAAACACAGCCTCCGATAAAGGCGGGATAGCGGTAACAAAAATCCATATATTCCAAAACCGTTCCGGGGCCGTTGCCCATTGCGTGAGCAAACTCGCATAAAAACAAAGGCTGTTTATTTTCCGGGTTTGTTAAATACCCCTCAACCGTCCGGTTGTTTTGCTCTTTGGAATAGGCCTCGTTTTTATACACTTCAGGATACATAATCGAATACACGTCGGCGTGGTCTAAATATCCCAAACGGGACGCGTCCTCACAGTGAACAAGCGCTCCCGGCCTGCGTGCACGGAGCCATTTCACCATTTCATAGTGGTTTGGCCCGTGGCCGCTTTCGTTTCCGGTGGACCACATAATGATGGACGGGTGGTTTTTGTCCCGCTCGAAGGCGCGTTCCATGCGCTCAACATAGCTTTTCGTCCACTCTTTTTTGTTGCCCGGCCAGTCGGAATTGTCGTTGTCATAGCCATAGCCGCAGACGCGGGTAACAAAACCGTGGGTTTCCAAATCGGTTTCCAGCACCACATAAAGCCCTAACTCGTCGCACAAATTCAAAAACTTCGGCGGGGGCGGGTAGTGGGACGTTCTCACGGTGTTAATGTTTAACGACTTCATCAATAAAAGGTCGTTTAAAATTGCCTCGTCGGTCTGATACCAGCCGGTGTAAGGGTCTGTATCATGGTGGTTCACGCCTTTTAACTTCACCGGCACGCCGTTTATGATAAGGGCGCAGTCCGGGCCGATTTCCACAGTTTTAAACCCGGTTTTGATTGTAATGACTTCGCCGGCGGATTCAAATTTCAAGGTGTATAAATAGGGCTTTTCGGCGTTCCAAAAAACAGGATTTGCAACGGCAAAGGAAACCCCGTTCTGCCCGGTTTTTGTTTCTAACACACGGCCCTCGCCGTCGCACAGCGTGACGTTGGCGCTGCCGCTGAATTTTGCAGTTATCGCACATTTTTCTGCCAGCACCTCAATGTCCGTCAAATGCCCCTGGGGGCGGGACAGCATATAAACGTCTCTGAAAATGCCGTTAAAACGGAAAAAGTCCTGGTCTTCCAAATAGCTTCCCGAGCACCACTTCAGCACCTTTGCGCGCAGGGTGTTAACACCTTTTTTTACAAAGGGCGTCACGTCAAACTCCGCCTGCAAATGGCTTCCCTGGCTGTAGCCTGCAAATTCGCCGTTTATGTATAAAAACACACAGGAGGAAACGCCCTCAAACACAATATAGGTTTGGTTGCCGGCGTTTTCTACGTCAAACTCCCGCTCATAAATCCCGGCCGGGTTTCTGTCGGGCACAAAAGGCGGGTCAACCGGATAAGGGTAGTTCACATTGGTGTAGTTGGGGTCTTCATAGCCCAAAGTCTGCCAGCAGGACGGAACGCTGATTTCGTCCCAGCCGGAGATAGAATCAGTCACGTCTGTCTCACTGTCAAAGTAATGAAACCTCCACCGGCCGTTTAAAAGCGTATATGCCCCCTCGTTTTCCGGAATGTAATAGCTCCGCTGAGGGAGGCGGTTTATGGAAATGTTATCTAAATCTTCATAAAAACGCATGGTCAAAACTCCTTTCTATCCTGCATTATATCGTCAGGCAGACCAAAAGTCAATATAATTTTCATGCAGTTTTATATGAAAATATTCCACGCCCTACGGCTGGTACATCAGCTTTTTATATTTGTGTGGCGTGCTGCCGGTGAATGCCTTAAAAACGCGGTTAAAGTAGTTGGGGGAAGAAAAGCCGCACGCAGAAGAAATTTCCGTCATGGTCAAATCGGTTTGCTCCATCAGCACAATGGCGCGGGAAATCCGCACCCGGGTAAGATACACAATGGGCGAAAGCCCCGTAATCTCTTTAAACAGCCGGGAAAAATGAAACTTGCTTAAATTCACATGGTCGGCAAGCTCCTCTACTGTGATGTCAGACGAAAAGTTTTTTAAAATAAATTCCGCCGCCTTTTTCACCGCAGCATTGTGCTTCAGTTCGCCGGTCAGCGCAAAAATCCGGCAGATATAAATGTTTAAAAGAGAAAGCAGCGCGCGGATTGCGGCGGATTGATAGGCGTGCTCCACGCTGTATTCTTTATAAACTAAAGTGAGCAGCTGGCTTAACTCCGCATTTTTTCCGATAACCGGATTGTAATCTGCCATGAGAAACGACAAGTCCGGCGCGCTGCCGTTCCATTCCGAGGCGGGAACCACCAATGCCCGCAGCATGCACCCGTTTTTTGAATGGCCCGCGTGAAAAAGACCGGAATGAATGAAGACAATGTCGCCCCGGGAAACCGGATAAGACGTTTGCCCCACAGTAATTGTCATGGCGCCCTCTAAAATTTCAATATATTCAAAATAAGAGTGCCAGTGGGGGCAAATCAGTTGTCCCGGCCCGCTTTGCAGCGTAATCCGAATGGGCTTTGCGCCAAATTCCTCTTTTTTTTCCAGTATTCCGTGCACGAAATCCACCTCGTTTCGCAATATTTTACAATATTATAGCATTATTTCTATAGAAACAGCAAGATTTATATGTTAAAATACAGCTATATTTTGTGTGAAAGGGGAATTTTTATGCAATTACCAAATATATGGGGTCAGGGCGCCCTGTTTGCCTATTCGGGACTTGAGGGGGAGTGTACGCTGAAAAACAGCTTTACCTGCACCCTCTTAGGCGACAATTTAGGACTGCGTTTGCATACGGACAAGGCCTGCGACCTTTATGTTACCACTGAGGAAGTCTGCGACATACGCTATCAAATTGTGGCGTCCGACATAATCTCTGCCGAGATCGAAACCCGCGGCGGCGCTGTTTACGAAACCTTGTTTTTATTCTATAACCAAAACACCATAATCGGAAAATGCCGGAAAGGGAGCGTCCAGCTCCGCATGGTAAACAACGCAGACCAGCCGCCGTATTTTTATGAAACCAGCACGGAAACAGAAACCTGTTTTTCCGTTTCCACCCAGCAGGAAACAGCGGTTACGCCGGAAATGGTCGCACAAACCGCGGCAAAAAAGCTGGCGTTTTACGAAGCCCTTCCCGACGTTGGCCTGAAAGACAAGGCAATCGAAAAAGCCTTTTACAAGGCTGTGTCTGTTATGAAATCCCAGGTCTATTCAAAAGAAGGACAGTTCAAACGGAACTGGACAACGCCGGACAGACTGCCCCATAAGGCGCTCTGGCTGTGG
Organism: Congzhengia sp.; assembly: GCF_037235575.1. Lineage (NCBI taxonomy): Bacteria > Bacillati > Bacillota > Clostridia > Eubacteriales > Oscillospiraceae > Congzhengia > Congzhengia sp. Next base: position 31,643 of record NZ_JAXUNN010000038.1, read on the forward strand.
GACAGCGTGTTCCACAGCTTCGGAAACCGCTTTATTTCTGAAGCACTGGCGAAAGACAGCATTCTCGCTGTGCTGGACGCTCAAAGACAAGACGGATTTATCGCCCACATGGCTACGCCGGATTCTATTTCCGACGTTACCCAGCCGCCGGTGCTGGCCTGGGGCATTATGAGGCTTTTTAACAGAACCAAAGACATCGCTTTGCTTGAGGAAACCTATCCGAAACTGCGCGGCTACTTAAAATGGAACATGGAAAACAGAACAGACAAACACGGCCTTTATGTTTGGCATGTGGACACAACCAGCGTAGACTGCCGGTGTGACGAAAGCGGAATGGACAATTGCTCCCGCTTTGACGGTGTGAAAGACATGGAATGTATCGACTTTTCCTGTTTCATGGTCATGGAGGCCGAAGCCATGGCGTCTATGTGCGAGATTCTTCAAAACGGCGAAGGTCCGTTTTGGAAAGCGTTTGCGGAGGAGTTAAAGGAAAAAATCAACACCCGCCTGTGGGATGAGACAGATGGCTTTTATTACGACAGAATTGTGGCAAACGACAGCTTTCACAAGGTAAAATCCAACGCCTCGTTTTTGCCCATGCTTGCCGGCGTGTGCAGCACAGACCAGGCGGCAAAGCTTGTGGCGCACTTAGACAACCCCGACACATTTAAAGAAGCCGTCGGCGTACCCGGCATTGCCAAAGAAGACCCCACATACGGCACGGACATGTGGCGCGGCCCCGTTTGGCTGAACTATAACTATCTTGTGCTGGAGGGCCTGAAGAAATACGGCTATATTGAGCGTTACGAAACGTTTGTGAAAGGGATTGTGGAGGAAGTGACAAAATGGTATCTGTCAGACGGGGTGCTTTACGAGTTTTACGACCCGTCCGGCGCCACGCCCCCAAGCAGGCTGATGCGCAAGGGGCCGGTTATCGAGCCATATAATTTTAATATCCGCTACCAGGCCATACGCGACTACGGCTGGACTTGCTCTATGTTTGCATGCATCATTTTAGAAAATAAACACCTGTTTGAAAGCACTTGACAACACTCGCCGCCTGTGGTATAATTTCTTTTATACAATTGTACATAAAAAAGGAGCGAATTAAAATGACGAGAATTCAAACACTTGAAACAAAAGATTTGAAAAAAAGCTTAGAAAACGGCGGCTGCGGCGAATGTCAGACCTCATGCCAGTCGGCCTGCAAAACTTCCTGCGGCGTTGCCAACCAGCAGTGCGAAAACTGCGGGGAAAACAAGTAATAAACGGATTAGTAAGCGGGGCTGTTTTTAGCAGTCCCGTTTTTTTACGGAGGAATTTATGATACACCAATACAAACTGGGCGGCTATAACCTGGTTTTAGACATGGCAAGCGGCAGCGTCCACTCGGTGGACGACGTGGCCTACGACGCAATCGCCATGTTTAAAACCCACAGCCGCAAGGATTTAATAACAGCGTTGCAAACCAAATATGAAGAAGACCCCACCGTGAATGAGACAGAGCTTGCGGCGCTCATTTCCGACATCGAGGCGCTGGAAAAAGACGGAAAGCTTTTTTCAAAGGATATTTATGAAAATAAAGCCTTCGACTTAAAAAACCGTCACACAGAAATTAAGGCCCTATGCCTGCACATTGCCCACACCTGCAATTTAACCTGCGACTACTGCTTTGCCAGCCAGGGGAACTTTTGCGGCGAGCGGGCGCTTATGTCCTTTGACGTGGGCAAGCGTGCCATCGACTTTTTAGTGGAGCATTCGGGAACGCGGAAAAATTTAGAGGTAGATTTTTTCGGCGGCGAACCGCTGATGAATTTTGATGTGGTAAAGCAAATTGTTGCCTATGCCCGCTCCATTGAAAAAGAACACAACAAAAACTTTCGCTTTACCTTAACCACCAACGGAATGTTAATTGACGACGACGTGATTGACTTTGCCAACCGCGAGTGCCACAACGTTGTGCTGTCGTTAGACGGGCGGCGGGAAGTTCACGACCGTCTGCGCAAAACCGCCGGCGGAGCGGGAAGCTACGACATAATCGTGCCCAAGTTTCAAAAACTGGTGGAAAAGCGCGGCGGCAAGGGCTATTACATAAGGGGAACGTTCACCCACAACAATCCCGACTTTACCAACGATCTGTTTCATATGCTGGATTTAGGCTTTACGGAGCTTTCCATGGAGCCGGTGGTGTGCGCGCCAAACGACCCCTACGCCTTAACGGACGAAGATATTGAAATTGTCTGCCGGCAGTATGAAATTTTGGCGGAGGAAATGATAAAGCGCGAAAAGCAGGGAAAAGGCTTTACGTTTTACCACTATATGATTGATTTAACCGGCGGGCCGTGCATATATAAACGCATCTCCGGCTGCGGCTCCGGCACGGAATATTTTGCCGTAACGCCCTGGGGCGAGCTGTTCCCCTGCCATCAGTTTGTGGGAGATGAAGCCTACAGCATGGGCGACATCTGGAAAGGCGTTATAAATGCGGAAAAGCAGGAACAGTTTAAGCTGTGCAACGCTTATGCCAGGGAAGAATGCCGCGACTGCTGGGCAAAGCTCTACTGCAGCGGCGGCTGCGCCGCTAACGCATACCACGCCGCAGGCTCTATATCCGGCGTATATGAGCAGGGGTGCAAGCTGTTTAAAAAGCGTATGGAATGCGCCATTATGGTTCAGGCCGCAAAAGCCGGTCTGTAAAATAAAAAAGAACACAAAGCGAAAAGCTTTGTGTTTTTTTGTTTATAGCGTTTTTTGATAAATTAACTCCAGTGCTTCCTGTTCCGGCGGAAAAAACGCGCCGGTTTTTGTATATCCAAGCGTTTCATAAAAGAACTTTGCCGTTTCGTCCTCCTGGGTGGAGGTGAGGCAGTGGCAAAATCCCTCCTGTTTCATCTGGGCTTCCCAAAACGCCATAAAAGTGCGGCCAAACCCCTGCCTTTGAAAGGCCGGGTCAATATAAATCAGGTCTAAAAAGGGAAGACTTTCCCAAAACAGGCTGTAGCGCAGAACGCCAAAAATTTGGCCGCTATTTTCCAAAACAAACGCCCGGCCGGCTGAAATTACAGTTTTAAGCCGTTCCGGCGCAATGTGTTTATCCAATTTTAAAAAGCCGTTTATATCGAAAAGTTCTGCTTTGCGGATAGATACGTTCATGCTTTTTTCCTCGCCTGAACAATTAAAAAGCTTGGTTTTATAAATTCTTTTGCAATCGCCGGAAGTTTTTTCACAGCCCAATCCTTTGGCGTTGGCTCGCAAACCACTTCAATGGTAAAGCCCGCGCGGGCAACTGCCGTTAACAGTTCGCCCATGGGGCGGTGATATTTCACCACGCCGTCAATAAACCAGTGAATTTCCCGCTTGCCGCTCTGACTGTAGTTGGAAAACGTGTAAGAAACAGGGATACCGTTTTCATCTTTATTATAATGGCCCAAACCGTCTATTGTGGCGGTGGGAATGGGGTGCTCCTGGGAAAACAGCAACATTCCGTTTGGCGCAAGCAGATTGTAAATATCGGTCATCAGTTTAGAGAAATCCTCAACGTAGTGAAACGCAAGAGAGCTGTAAACAAAATCAAATGTTTCGTCCATGGAAGCAATATCGGTCATGCTCATATTTCGATATTGAATTTCCGGAGCGGCAGATTTATCTTTTGCAACAGACAGCATTTTTTCTGAAATGTCAACACCAACGACACGTTTTGCGCCGCGGCAAACAAAGTCTTTACAGTTTTGGCCGAAGCCGCAGCCCAAATCCAGCACAGCTTTGCCCGAAAGATTTGGCAAAAGCTCCGCCATGGCGGGCTGTTCAAGCAGGTCGTTATAATTGATGTCCTGGTTTCTTAGGGCAAAATATCCGTCAAAAAAGTCCTGATTATCGTATAAAATTTGACGATTCATCTCTGTCCCTCCCCCTGAATCGTTACAGCTTCCTCAAATTGTCTGCCGCGCAGAGCACAGATAGCTTTCCGCTCTCATAGGTCAGGCCGCCCTGCATATAGGCGGCATAGGGCGGACGAATCGGCCCGTCGGCAGAAATTTCAATGCTGGCGCCGGACACAAACGCACCGGCAGCCATAATCACCTGGTTTTCATAGCCGGGCATGTCCCACGGCTCCGGCACAACAAAGGAGTCGATGGGCGCGCCCCGCTGGATGCCGCGGCAAAAAGCGCAAAGCTTTTCACTGCTGCCGAATTTCACAGACTGAATAATGTCACCGCGTTTGTCTTCGGCCTTGGGGGAAACGTCATACCCCAGTTTTTCAAACACCTTTGCCGTGAGCACTGCGATTTTTAACGCTTGCGCCACAGTGTGGGGAGCCATGAAAAAGCCCTGATACATGTGCCGGTTCATGCCGAGGGACGCGCCAACCTCCGCGCCGATTCCGGGGGAGGTAAGCCGGTAGCTGATTTGTTCCACCAGCCCGCGCTTTCCTGCCAGATATCCGCCGGTTAAGGCCAGCCCACCGCCGGGGTTTTTGATGAGCGACCCGGCAATTAAGTCCGCACCGATTTGCGGCGGCTCAAGGCTTTCAACAAACTCGCCGTAGCAGTTGTCCACCATCACAAAAACGTCGGGGCGTTTCTGTTTAATCAGCGCAATGGCGTCCTCCATGTCAGAAAGCGTGTAGGAGGGGCGCCAGGCATAGCCTTTTGAGCGCTGAAGCTCCACCAAACGCACGCTTTTGTCGGCCAAAGCTTCTCCAAGGGCGGTTAAATTAATTTTTCCGTCTTTTAATAGCGGCACTTCGCGGTAGCCAATGCCCCATTCTTTTAAACTTCCGTCTCCAGAGCCGCGTTTTCCAATAATTTCTTCCAGTGTGTCATAGGGCGCACCGGTGGCAGAAAGCAGCGTATCCCCCGGGCGCAAAACGCCAAACAGGCAGGAACAAATCGCGTGGGTGCCGGAAACAATGCTGCTGCGCACCAAAGCGCTTTCTGTTCCAAACACATCGGCATAAATTTTTTCCAAGGTGTCACGGCCTAAATCGTCATAGCCGTATCCGGTGGAATAGCCCAAGTGCGCCTCCGAAACTTTGTGTTCAGAAAACGCCTTTAACACTTTAATCTGATTCAGCTCAGCCGTTTTGTCGATTTCAGCAAACTGCGGGCGCACCTCCTCCTCCGCCTGGGAGCAAAGCGCAAAGGTTTCGGGGGAGATGCCATATTCCGATTGAATAAAATCTTTTATCTCCATGAATAAACGTCCTTAATTAAAGTTCGTAGCCAAGTTCAAAGGCTTTTAAATTCGCCTCTAAAAATTTCGGCGGAACGGTGGCGTTCACAGCATTTAGCCAATCGTCTTTGGAAATGGAGGAGTGCTTTGCCAAAACGCCGATTAAAACCACGTTAACAGACTTAACATTTCCCGCCTCTTTTGCCAGGGAAAGTGCGTCGCAGGCAATGATGTTTATGCCCATCTGTTCAATCTTTTCCAAAATATTTTCAGGATATTCCGCCGTGCCGCAGATAACGGGCATGGGGTCTGTTTTCTGGGTGTTCACAATCATTGTGCCGCCCTGCTTTAAATAGGGCAAATAGCGGTAGGCCTCAAGCTGTTCATAGGCCAAAATAATGTCCGCCCCACCCTTTTCAATGATGGGGGATGAAATCTTTTCGCCATACCGCACATAGGTCACCACGCTTCCACCGCGCTGGCTCATGCCATGAACCTCGGAAAGCTTTACGTCCATACCAATGTTTTGTGCCGCCGCGCCCAGAATCCTGCTTGCTAAAAGCGTTCCCTGGCCGCCGACACCAACTATCATAATATTCATATCGTTTCTGTCCTTTCCCTTAATTCACTTTTTCAATGGCGCCAAATTTGCACACATTGGGACACAGCCCGCAGCCAACGCAAAGCGTGTCGTTAATTTTCGGGCCGTTTTCCGTAATGGAAATTGCGGGGCAGCCCAGCTTCATGCACATTTTGCAGTTTTTACACTTGTCGTTAATCACAAAAGTTCCGGAATATCCTGCCTTTTTCAACAGCGCGCAGGGGCGTTGTGCGATAATTACAGAAGGCTCGTCTGCCGCCACTTCTTCTTTCACAACTTTTTCCAAAAGGTCTAAATCAAAGGGGTCAACCACTTTCACACGGTCAACGCCAACCGCTTCGGCAAGCTTCACCAAATCTACCTGGCGGGTCGGCTCGTTCCGAATGGTAAAGCCTGTTGATGGGTTTTGCTGGTGCCCTGTCATGCCAGTGATGGAGTTATCCAGAATAATTACCGTTGAAGTGCCTTTGTTGTAAACAATATCAATCAAGCCCGTAATGCCGGAATGGATAAAGGTAGAGTCGCCCAAAACCGCAACCGTCTTTTTCGCAAAATCGCGCCCTGCCGCCTTTTCCATGCCGTGGGCCGCCGAAACGCTGGCGCCCATGCAAATGATGCTGTCGATAGAGGAAAGGGGAGCGGCACATCCCAAGGAATAGCAGCCAATGTCGCCGGACACGTTAAGCCCAAGCTTGTGTAGCACATAGAACACGCCGCGGTGGGAACACCCGGGGCACATTACCGGCGGGCGCACGGGAACGGCTTCGGCTGCCGAAACAGTGTCGGCAGCTTTTTCGCCTAAAATCTTGCTGCGAAGAAGCGCAGCGGAATATTCGTCCACCTTGGGGAACAGCTCTTTTCCGATTACAGAAATGCCCATGGCGCGAATATTCTGTTCTAAAAACGGGTCGAGTTCTTCAATTACATAGCAGGTTTTCACCTTCGCGGCAAAATCGCGGATTAAGTTTTCCGGCAGGGGCCAAACCATGCCCAGCTTTAAAACAGAAGCGTTTGGCAAAGCCTCCTCCACATATTGATAGGAGATACCGGCGGTGATAATGCCAATTTCGGTGTCCCGCATGATAACTTTGTTGAGATCCGAAGTCTCCGAAAATGCAGAAAGCTGTTCCGTTCTTGCCTCTACAGCCGGGTGCTTTGGACGGGCGTTTGCCGGAACCATAACATTTTTTGCAATGTTCTTTTCATAAGGCTTTAAAGGCAAATCCTCGCGCTCGCACACCTCAACCAGGCTCTGGGAATGGGCAACGCGGGTGGTCAGGCGCATGAGCACCGGCGTGTCAAACTTTTCGCTTAAAGAAAAGGCCTTTTTCATAAAGTCTTTACATTCGCCGCTGTCTGCCGGCTCTAACATGGGAATTTTAGAAGCTAACGCATAGTTTCTGGAATCCTGCTCGTTCTGGGAGCTGTGCATGCCGGGGTCGTCCGCCACGCAAAGCACCAAACCTGCGTTCACGCCGATATACGACATGGTAAATAACGGGTCTGCGGCAACGTTTAAGCCAACGTGCTTCATGGCAGAAACCGCCCGTCCCCCCGCAAGGGAAGCGCCGGAAGCAGTTTCAACCGCCACCTTTTCGTTGGGCGCCCACTCGCAGTAAATTTCGTCATATTTTGCCATAAATTCTGTAATTTCGGTACTGGGCGTACCGGGATAGGAGGAAACCACGCGAACCCCGGCTTCATAAGCGCCGCGGGCAATGGCCTCGTTTCCAAGCATTAACTTTTTCATATCGAAACAATCCTTTCAGTTTGTTAATTTCCTTAAAAGGGGTTAAATTATATTTTACCTTATATAGCGGAAAAAGTCAAGTTATGTAGAAGATTATCCGGTACGAATCCGCAAAACGGAGCAGAACTGCGGCGTTCTGCTCCGTTTTGGTTACATTTTTTTGCGGCAGCCGTCAACCAAGTAGTTCTGGCCGGAAACATAAGAGGCTTCGTCAGAGGCCAAAAACAATACGACGTTGGCGCATTCCTCCGGTGTTCCGGCCCGGCCCGTAAAGGAATGCTCCGGCATGTCTTCTCCGCTTACCGATATGCTGCCCGGAGAAACCGCGTTCACCGTAACGCCAAACGGCGCCGTTTCCTTTGCCAGGGACTTTGTAAAGGCAATTACAGCCCCTTTGGTCATTGCATAGTCCGTCATGTTCGGAATTCCATATACGCCGGCAACCGAACCAATGTTCACAATCCGTCCGTATCGGTTTGCAATCATGTGGTTTATCACGGCTTGTGTGGGATACATGGTGCCCAAAATGTTCACTTCAATTTTTTTCTTCCAGTCAACAGAATTTGAGTTTTGAAACAAACCAAATGTATTGTAAATGCCGGCGTTGTTAATTAAAATATCAATTTTGCCAAACCGGAGGATGGCCTTATCCATCACAGCATGAACTGCCGCCTCATCAGACACATCTAATCCACAGATTTCAACCTGCGCACCAAGCTCATTGACCGCTTTTGCCGTTTCTTTCAGCCCTGCTTTGTCAATGTCACAAAGAAAAAGCGCGGCTTTATTTTTTGCCAGTCCAAGGGCAATGGCCTTGCCAATGCCGTGAGAAACACCTGTAACAAATGCTGCTTTACCTGAAAAATCCATGAAAATACACATCCTTTAATATATGATAGTTGAAATTATACGGCTGTGCCCTTAAAAAAGCAATGATTAAAACGCTTATTTTTTAGCCAAAACCATACACTTGATGTTGACAGAATTTCAATATCATGATACGCTGAAAAAAAGGGGGCAGGAAAATGAATAAAGATTATTGTATTACAGAATTTATTTCCGCGCTGAATGTGCACGACGAAGAGGGAAAACTGCTAACAATGAAAAACCGCTATAGCGCCAGCTTGGTTTTCCCGCTTTCGGGAGCAATTTCGTTTTCGGCCGGAAAAAACCGGGTAATTGCAGATCACAACCACCCGGTTTATATCCCTCAGGGAATAAATTATTTTAACAGATGCCTCCGCGAGGCGGACAGCATTCTGTTTAACTTTTATGATATGAATGGATTTGGCGAATTAACCTCTTTGCCGCCCGTGCCGACGGAGACAGTTTTGGAGTGTTTTGAACGGATAAAAACGGCTGCCGAAGCTGTTCAAACTAGCCGGTTTTATATCTTATCACAGCTTTACAGCCTTTTGCATAAACTCGAAAACAACGAAATGCAAAACAAAAACCCAATCCTTGTTTCTGCGGCACTATTTATAAAGCAAAATTTTCATGTAACAGGACTCTCTCTGACCGACATCGCCAATGCCGCATGTGTCAGTAAGGTATATTTGGGAAAGGTTTTTGTGAAGGAGCTGCAAATAACGCCATTTCAATATCTTACAAAAATACGCATGGAACAGGCTGTTACTTATTTGCAGGAATTTCGCAGAGTTGGCGAAGTTTCCGCCAGCGTCGGTTATGGCGACGTTTATCAGTTCAGCCGCGCGTTTAAAAAATATTACGGTTGTTCTCCAAAAGCTTATTGTCGCCGCCTGCTTTAAAACGATAACGGTTTCACACTTTTTTCAGCCGCTTCATTACATGGTTTTTTTTGGCGAAATATTCACACAAAGTCACATACTCATCGTAAAGCTTGTTGTAAACTGCGGAGTTCTCTGCAACCGGTTGATATGAAAAATCCTTTAAGCGTGCTAAAACACCTGCCGCCTGTTCCATGTTTTGAAAATGGCCCGACGCCACGGCGGCAAACATGGCGCTGCCCAAGGCACCGGCCTGGGCGCTTCCTGCCACTTGAATTTCGCGGCCGCATACATCTGCATAAATCTGCATAGCCAGCGGGTCCTTTTCCGCAATCCCGCCGGAGGCACAAAGGGAACGAATGTTCACGCCGTGCTGTTCATAGGTGTCGATAATGCGCTTCGTGCCAAAGGCCGTGGCTTCAATCAGCGCGCGGTAAATCTCCTCAGGCCGGGTTTTCAGCGTCATTCCCAGAACTAGCCCTGACAAATCGGCGTCTACATAAGGGGTGCGGCTGCCGTTCCACCAGTCCAGCGCCAAAAGCTCGCTTTCACCGGGAGCGAGCAGCGCCGCCTTTTCCCGCATGAGCGCATAAACCGATTTTCCCTCTGCCGCCGCCTGCGTTAAAAACCGCTCCGGCAGGCAGTTTTCCATAAACCATGCAAAGTGGTCGCCCACGCAGGCCTGCCCGGCCTCGTAGGCAAAATATCCGGGAAGAACGCCGTCTTTCACCACGCCGCAAATGCCCGGAACCTCTTTTTCCTCGCCGTTCATCAAAATGTGGCAAGTGGAAGTGCCCATAATCATCATCAGCGTGCCGGGGCCGGTAATTCCTGCCGCAGGCAGCGCCGCATGGGCGTCTATCACGGGGACAGACACCGCCGTGCCCGCACAAAGTCCCAGATTTTCTGCGGCAGGTTTTGTCAGCCCGCCGGCAAGGGTTCCTGCCGGCATAACTTTGGTGCTGATTTTGGTGCCCGCTAAACCGTGCAAACGCGGGTCCAGGGCGGTTAAAAACGAGTCGGAGGGATATCCGGATTCAAAGTGCCAGGTGCCCTTGTAGCCCGCCATGCACGAGCTGTGCACCTCGCGCCCTGTAAGGTTCCACACAAGCCAGTCACCGGCCTCAACAAACCGCTGGGCGGCAGAAAAAACCATTGGGCTTTTATGAAGCGTTTCCAGCACCTTGGGCAGCAGCCACTCTGACGAAACCTTCCCGCCGTAGCGCGCAAGCCAGCTTTCTTTCCGCTCCTCGGCCAGGACGGTGATTTCGTCCGCCTCCTGCTGGGCGGAATGGTGCTTCCACAGCTTCACATAGGCGTGGGGGTCGCTTGAAAACTCGTCCAGCACGCACAGGGGCGTGCCGTCTTCCAATACAGGCAAAACCGTGCAGGAGGTAAAATCAATCCCCAGTCCCACAATGTCTTCGGGGCAAACGCCGGACTGGGCAACAACCGTTTTCACAGTGTGGTTTAACACGTCAAGATAGTCTTGCGGGTGCTGAAACGCGGCGCCGTTTTCCAGCCTTTCGCCGGAGGGAAGCGTTCTGTCCATCACCCCGTGGGGATATTCCATCACGCAGGACGCAATTTCCTCCCCGTCTTCCAGCGAAACCAACAAAGCCCGGCCGGAAAGCGTTCCGAAATCCACCCCAATTGCATATTTGGTCATCCGTAATCCTCCTTATTTATCGCCAAATGCAGCCTGGTTTTGATTGGGACTGCTTCTTTTTTGTATTTTTGCCGCCCGGGCCGATAGCGCCGCCCGGGAGATTTCAATGTCTTCTAAAGCCTCGCGCTCGTTTAAGCACCCCACGGTAACCATGTCGCAGTCCCGAATGGTGGCCCAGGAGAAATTCAGCCCCACAAAAGGGGTGCATCTGCCTGCGGCCATGGGCTTAATGGTCATTACGGGCTTTTTGGCGTGCTGAATAATTTGGTTCACCGTTTCAATTTCCACCTGCATTAAAAAGCCCATACAGTTATAAATTTGAATATACGTTTCCACGTCATAGTGGTTTAAGTCGCTGTAAACAATCAGCTCCGGCATGTGGGCGGAAAGGCCGGGAATCAGCCCCGCGTCGCGAATCATTTTGGTGTAGTCGTCAATTCGTTCAATGCTTCTTTTCCCTTTGTTCACCAGCTGTTCCGCGGCGGAGTGGTGAATCAGGCAAAAGGCGGCGCCAAGTTCTTTGCTCTGCTTTATCATGGCTTCTGCCTCCCGGCGGCCCGCCGCACTGTCTTCTGTGTTAATGGCCGGGGTGTCGATGATAATAATTTTTTTGCCTAATTTTTCTTCGGCTTCCCGCACGGCTTTTGTGATGACGGGCGTGAGGCTAAAGCTGCCCATAATGGCGTCTATGCCGTTGCTCACAAATGCCTCCAGCATGGGCACAATAGAACTGCTTTCTGCGTGGCGTTCTTTAATCATGCAGTCCGCCGCAGGGGAGCGGTGGCTCCAGCCGGCCATCCAGTTGGTGCCGATTAACATGCGCGGCAGAGAAATGCCGGCAACCGTGGTTCTCGGAAAAAGTTCCTCCATGATCACACACATCCTTTTTTCATTTTATATTTTGTTTTATTTAAAACAGGGACATCTGTCGCCCAATAGGCTTTGTAGGCGCGTTTTGTTCTGCTTTTTCAGTGAAATCCTCCGGAATGTCTGCTAAAAATGCAGAGGGCTTACCGAAGGAGCTTATAATCAACTCGTCCATTGCCCGGGTCATTCCCACATAAAACAGGCGGCGCTCCTCGGCAATATCCGCCGCGCCGGAGGCAGCTTCCAACGGAATGGTGCCGTCGTTTACGCCGCACAGGAATACCACAGGGAACTCAAGCCCCTTGCTGCCGTGGAGCGTGGAAAGCGTCACCGCGTCGGAACTGTAGGCCGTGCCGGAGGCGCGCTGAATGTCCCGCTCCTCACCGAGCACAACCGACTGCAAAAACGCGGAAATTCCGTCATACATCACTGCGGTATGAATCAGCTTTTTCACGTTTTCGTCCGTATCTTTCCCCAAATTCTCTGCCAAATGCGTGATAAAATTTGAGGGGGATTCTGTGCTGAACAAAGGCAGCAGTTTTTCCGCCAATAACGCAAAGGAACACAAGGGTGTTTGTTCTTCTTTTAGAATAGCAAGAATGTTTTCCGCTCTGCGCACTTCTTTTTTCTCTAACTCCGCCAAACAGCGTTTCGCCACAGGGGCGGAACAGTCGAACAACAATTTCAGCGCCTGGGCCAGGGCATTTTGATTTTTCGGTTCCGTTAAAAACCGCAGAAAGGCCAAAATTCCACGAACACAACCGTCCTGCAAAAAGTCCTCCCGTCCGGCAACGGTATAGGGAATGGATTCCTGCCGGAAACATTTTTCCAAAATCCGGGCCTGCCGGTGGGTGCGGTAGAGCACCGCAATGTCGGAAAAGCCCCGCACCCTGTGGGAGTCGTCAATTCGTTTCGCACTATCGGTATCTAACATTTCAATGCCGCCAACCATTTGGTTAATCTGCTTGGCAATAAAAATCCCCTCAGCCAGCGGACTTGTGGCAGCATGCAGCTTCACGCCTGCGCCTCCTGTTCTGTTGGCGGCCAGCGCCCGCTCCTTTTTTCCGCCCTCAGTAATCACGGAAACTGCGGCATTTAATATCTTCGGTGCACAGCGGTAGTTTTGCATAAGTGTAATTTCTTTTCTGTCAGGAAAATCCTCCCGTAGCCGGTCAAAACATTTCGCGTCGGAGCCGCGGAAGCCGTATATGGCCTGGTCGGTGTCGCCAATCACAAACAGCCCCTTTGCGTTCTGCGACCATGCTTGCACCAGCCGGTATTGCACCGGGTTAATGTCTTGAAACTCGTCCACAGAAAGGTGTGCAAACCGGCGCTTTTGCTTCGGGAGAAATTCGCCAGCCTCCCACTTCTTCAAAACCATCAGCAGCAAATCGTCCAAATCAACCACCCGGTTCTTTTCAAGCTGCGCGCAATAGGCGTAAAAAAGCTCGTCGCTGAGCTGCCCCTCTGCGGTTACGCCGTTCTTCCGTTTTGAAACCTCCTGCAAAAGATCTACCGGGCCAATTTTGGCGTTTTCTTCCAGAATAGCTTCCTTTGCCAAATCCAGCGCCGTTTCCCTGTCAACAATGGCGGGGGAAAGGCCAAGATCTGTTAAAAGCCCCAAACACACAGCGTGAAACGTGCCAATGGTCATTTGCTTTGCCGCCCGTTTTCCAATTTGTTTTTCCAAGCGCTGGCGCATTTCGCCTGCGGCTTTGTTGGTGAACGTAACTGCCGTAATTTCCTGTGGTTTCACGCCCTGCGAAATGAGGTGCACAATGCGGGAAACCAGCGTTTTCGTTTTGCCCGTTCCCGGGCCTGCCGAAACCAAAACCACCGGCGCGCCGGACACGGCGGCCTCTTCCTGCTCCGCGTTCAGTGCATCGTTCGCTTTCATCTGTTTTGCTTCGGTATCTGATGACTCCTGCACGCTCTGTGCCGGCGGGGCAGGATTTTTTTTCTTAGCAATTTCCGCTGCGTCGGGAAGCAGTGAGAGTTCTGTCAGCATGGTCTGGCCGCTGAAAAGACTGATTTCGCTGTCCTCCAATAGGCGGATTTTTCCATATTCTCCGTCAAACCCCGGCGTGCGTTTCACCTCGCCCGCCCGCAGGCGGCGAATACCCTCGGCCACGCAAACACCGCCCACAGCGCGGATTTCCTCAATGGGCGCCTGGCGGAGAATGTAAAACTCCGGGCCGATTTTTTGAAGCATCTCCTCATAGAGTTTTGCAGTTTTTTTGCTGGCTGCGGAAAGGGAAAGGGAGGCCCCAATCACCTCAGGCAGGGGCACCAGACTTTCAAAGGGCAGCATATCGGGGAGTACAAAATCCTCCGGCCGGTCGGCAAGCTGTGTAACGCGGTTCAAAACGCCGATGGTGATTTTCTTTCCGCACACCGGGCATTTGCCGCCATATTTTAAGGTTTCGTCAGGCGTTAAGCATAAATTACAGTTCCTGTGGCCGTCTAAATGATATTTTCCCTCCTCAGGGATGAATTCCACCGTTCCTAAAAACCCTTCTCCGTTTTGAATTGCGTTGTAAAGCCCGGTGTAGGAACGGTCAATATCCAAAAGGTTTGCCTCGCGCCCCAGCTTGGCAGGGGAGTGGGCGTCGGAATTGGAAACTAAGGTATAGCGGTCTAAGACGGAAAGCCGCCGGCACATGACCGGGTCTGCGGAAAGGCCGGTTTCTAAGGCGTGAATGTGGGGCGTTAAATCCTCAAAACACTCCTCTATGGTGTCAAATCCGGAAAAGGCGCCGAACAGGGAAAAGTGCGGCGTCCAGATGTGGGCGGGAATGAAAATCGCCTCCGGGCACACGTCTAAGGTCAGCTCCAACAAATCCCGGCTGTCCAGCCCCAGAATGGGCCGTCCGTCGGAATGAATGTTTCCAAGCAGCGCAAGCTTTGCCGCAAGCAGATCCGCTGCCTCAAAACCGGGCAGCAAAATTACGTTATGCACCTTTCTTACCCTGCCGTTCTTTTTATAAATGGAACTGATTTCGCCGGACAGCACAAACCGCGGCGCGTTGTCTTCTGAAAAATTGTCCGGATCTGCACAATACTCTTTTTTCAGATGAAAAAGCCCGTCCTCCGCAGAAATCAGCTTTTCCTTCAGCTCGCCGCGCCAGGCGGCATGGGTAAAGTCCCCCGTGCCCAAAAGGCCTATGCCCTTGCGCCGCGCCCAAAAGTCTAACTGTTCGGGCGTGCAGTCCCGGCTGGTGGCCCGCGAATATTTAGAATGAATATGCAAATCAGCAATGATCATAATGTCAACTCCCCCATTGTAATGATATGTTTAGTATATCGCGTTTAAAATGGATTTGCAATCCTAATTTTTGTGTGTTATACTAAAAAATAAAAAAGGGGGACGGAGAATGAAAAAGTTAAAAGTTTACGGAACCGGGCAGTATCTTATGTGGGAGGACGAAAAACCATTTTTTTACCTGGGAGATACGGCCTGGGAGCTGTTTCACAGGCTGACGCGGGAGGAGATGGCGGAATATTTCGCGGTTCGCGCGAAGCAGGGCTTTAACGCAGTTCAGGCGGTGGCCCTGGCAGAATTTGAGGGCGTCACCGTGCCAAACAAATATGGCAGACTTCCGCTAACGTTCACAAACGGCCTGCCAGACCCGGAAAAGCCCGACACAGACGGGGAATACAGCTATTGGGACCATGTGGAGTATGCAATTGCGCTTGCTGCTGAAAAGAATATGTTCATCACCCTTCTTCCCACCTGGGGCGACAAGTTTAACCGGCTTTGGGGAACAGGGCCGGAAATATTTACGCCGGAAAATGCGTATGCTTACGGGAAGTGGATTGCAAAACGGCTTCAAAAGTATTGGAACATCATTTGGATGCTGGGCGGCGACCGGCCGCTGAGCACGCACCTGCACCGGATGGTGGTTGACGAAATGGGCAGGGGCATTGCAGAAACAGACCCAGACCATTTAATCACGTTCCACCCCTGCGGCGCTGCGTCGTCTGTTGATGCGGTCAGCTCAAAATCTTATATCGATTTCCACACGGTGCAATCCGGCCACGGCTTTGAAGGGTATGAGAGCTTTTCTTTGCTCCGAAGAACAAAAGAGGCAGAGGGAAACAAGCCGTTTATGGACTCGGAGCCGCGGTATGAAGATCACCCAGCCTGCTTTAAAGCGGAATATGGCTGTTACTGGAGCGCCCAGGACGTGCGGAATAACGCCTATTGGGACATGTGCGAGGGCGCCTGCGGACACACCTATGGAAACCACTGTATTTGGGGATTTACCACAAAACCGGAACCTTATTTTCCCTTTGTGTGGCAAGAAGCCCTGCACCACGAGGGGGCGAACCAGATCAGGTTTTTAAAAGAGCTGCGCTTAAAACGGGATTTTTATTCTTTCCGTCCGGCACCGGAGCTTGCAGAGGACGATGATTCCATCGGCGGGCACATTGCTGCCGGCAGGGGAGAAAAGTATGCTTACATCTACACGCCCCAGGGCCAGCCAATCCGGGCAAACTTAAATTTGCTGGGCGGCAATATCATTCGTGCAAGCTGGTTTAACCCGAGAACAGGGGAAGAAACGTTTTATAAACTGTTCCCGCCCAAAGCTGCGCTGTTTGCTGCTCCGACCCACGGGGAAGACTGGGTGCTGGTGTTGGAAATTATGGAATAATGATAAATTGGAGGAGTTTAACATGAAACGGGAAATTAACGTTTTTAACCATGCAGCAGAAATTATGAACGCGGTCAAAAACGGTGTTTTAATCACCACAAAATCAGGGGACAAGGTCAATTCCATGACCATTTCCTGGGGGATGCTGGGCATAGAATGGAACAGGCCTGTTTTTATCACCTTTGTGCGGGAAAGCCGGTTTACAAAAGAAATGTTAGATGAAAGCATGAATTTTACGGTGAACATTCCTTTCGGCGAATATGACAAAAGAATCGTGAGCTTTTGCGGCGCACATTCCGGCAGGGATGTTGACAAGGCAAAAGCACTGAATTTGACAATGCTCCCGTCAGACAGCATTCCGTCGCCCGCCGTAGCGGAACTGCCGCTTACCTTAGAGTGCAATGTGATTTACCGCCAAATGCAGGATAAAAATGCAATACCCACATCTGTTAAAGCAGACTTTTATCCCGCAGACGCAGGCGACAACGCGCCGGACAATCAGGATCTCCACATTGCATATTATGGCGAAATTGTAAAGGCATATATCATAGAATAAATGATTATACAGACATAAATAAGGGACGCATTATGCGTCCCTTATTTGGCGCGCCATGAGAGATTCGAACTCCCGACCTTTTGGTTCGTAGTTGAGTTTAGTCCTTTTTGTAACGTTTCGTAATGTCTTGAAAACCGCTATATTATCGCTTTTTTGCAAAATGGTATTTATTAACATATTGCTGTTTTTGGCGATTTTAAGTAGCATTAAGTAGCAAATAAGTAGCAAAATTTAGCCCCAAAAAGGAGCTGTGAAAGCTCCGGATTTTGAATTAAAACCCTCTATAGTCCCGGTTTAAATATCTATGTATTGCTTTTGCTGTTTGAGAAGCTGTTTCAGGCGCAAAACCTACCTTGTACATCTTTTTAAAATCAATAGCGGGAAATTTATCTACATTGAGGCCGACAATATCTAACGTGCCTTTTAAGCTTTTATTTACTTCCTGTATCCATGTTCTATAAGTCATTATAATTTCAATCCTTTCTATTTTGTTACTGCAATACATACACAGTCCAGCAAATTGCGGCCATAACGGCCATGCAAAACGTTCCGAAATCAAATTTACTCATGCTGCACCGTCCTTTCCGTCCAAACTCTCTAAATATTTGCCGATTGCTTCGACTTCAGAACCTTCTGCTTTACTGAGTGAGGGGGCGTTCGCGTCAGAAGCTTCCGCTATTACCTTGGGACTGCCGAGTATCTCTTTAAGCGACATGGCAAGTTCAATCCCCTGTGCAATTCCGCACCGGTGAGCGCTGAATACTAAATCAAGGGCCATACTTTCCAATGCGGATAATGCCTCTTTGAGTTCCGGCCCAATCGTTTCAGATATTTCCGACACAGAACACCTAAATAATGCTTCAAGCTTCTTTTTGCGTGTAGTTTCATAGGGTTCCATACTGTCATCGTAAATAATGCTGTCATATATTTTTGCTGTGGTTTTCATTTTTATCTTTCCTTTCGTTAATTTATTCTTGACAATTTCGGACGGCTACCGTATAATTAAATTGTAACCGTCCTTTCAACTGATGGGTGTTACACTGCCTTTACAAATCGTGACTTTGTAAGGGCTTTTTCTTTACGCGATTGTGAATCGGGTTGTGATGTTGTCCTTTACAAATGCAGAGTATAAATCCTTGTGTGCTTCCTTAAATGCCTTTGTGTCGAACCGGCTTGATTTTACCGTTTTATAGCGGATTTTATATTCACCGGTTATAATTTCATCTGTCCCCCTTTCTGACATCTCAGCCTTGATTTTGTCCTTGATAGCTTCCATTTCGGCCGCTATTTCCTCGGACATACGTTGCAGTTCCTTAAGTTCCTTTGCTGATGATTGTAAACTTTGTTCGCTCATGTTCATTGCCTCCGTTTCCATTTGGTTTGTTTTGACCTTACGAGTATATTATAATATATTTGCACCAATATATCAATGGATAAATTGCACAATATTTACATCAATATATTATGCAAAATGTATATTTACATCAATATTGAAACATGTTATAATTAATATATAAATAGAAAAGAGTTTATATATAATGAACGCATTGAAAAGAAAGGGGTACTCTATACCTATGGCGACTACCAAAGCAGGGCAAAAAGCTGTAAACAAATATGTTAAAAATAATTATGATAGAATTAATTTCACAGTGCAAAAAGGGAAAAAAGATATTATTCAGAATGTAGCAGAAAAACAAGGGGAGAGTGTGAATGGATATATTAAAAAGGCTGTATCGGATAGAATAAAATCTGATACCGGAGATGATGTTGAATTATAATGTCGTAATAAAATATGGGAGGTTGTTTGCTTATGGAAGAGAGTGGAAATTTTCTAGAAAAACAAGATGTGATTAATGTTTTACAAGAATTTCAATGTAAAATAAAAAATTTACCTAATTATTTCTATCGTTATAGGTCGTGTAATAAAAATTCACTGAAAGCATTAAATAAAAATAGAATTTATTTGTCTTATGCCGAATGGGTTAATGATCCATATGATTGCAGCGTTAGAAGTGAAGAATTAGAGAAATTACCTATCGTGATTGATGATATTCTACCAACGAATCAAGTTTATAATGATATAATAAAAAGCTTTAGAAAATTTCCGGAACTTCAAGCAGACATGATACAAGAAAAAAAGAAAATGGTTAATTTTCAAAAAAACGAAAAAAAGCAGATTGAAATAGAATGCGAAAAAGTTTTTGACTCATTAAAAACTACGAAAATCGCATGTTTTTCAACAAAAAAAGATTCTATATTGATGTGGAGTCACTACGCAGATTATCACAAGGGGTTTTGTATTGAATATAAAAATAGTGAAAATAGTGATTTTTTTAAACGAATAATGCCTGTTATATATTCTCATACGTTTTATTGTTGGAAAGATTATAAATACTTTTTGATAACAAAATATAAAGATTGGAGTTGCGAAAATGAGTGGCGTTATTGGGAAATGGAGCAAGATACGGAATACGTTAATTCACCAACGCCGACGGCAGTTTATTGCGGTGCTAAAATGAGTGAATATAATATAAAACAAATTGTAAAAATAGCTAAGAAAAATAGCTTTGATGTTTATCAAATATATCCTGCAAAAGATAGATATGAGTTGGATTTTAAAGAAATATATAAAATATAGTTTTAGTTTAAATAAAAAATATTTTTTGATTTTATTGGACGAACTACGTACCAAAAAACTTTCCGCTTGAAAGGAAATGATGGCATGAATTTTACAGAAATAGATAAATTAAGAGAAAAATTAAAAACATTGCGTCCTCTGAATGAAACAGAAATAAAACGGCTTCGTGATGAGTTTATCATAGAAAACACATACGATTCAAATGCTATTGAGGGGAACACATTAACACTTCGAGAAACAGCTCTCATTCTGCAAGAGGGGATAACAATAGCGGAAAAGCCTATTAAAGAACATTTAGAGGCTGTGGGACATAAAGATGCGTTTGAATATATACTGGAGCTTGCAGACAGAAGCACGCCGCTATCAGAACGCGTCATAAAAGATATTCATTCCCTTGTTTTGATGAATGACGCAAATAACAGAGGCGTATATAGAAGCATTGGTGTTACTATAATGGGCGCCGCACACACACCGCCGCAGCCGTATTTGGTCCCTGTTCAAATGGAACAGTTACTCGCGGATTATGAGGGTATGAAACAGGATAAACACGTCATAGAAGCAATTTCAATGTTTCATCTGCTGTTTGAGGGGATACACCCGTTTATTGATGGAAACGGCCGAACCGGCAGACTGATTTTAAACTTAGAATTAATCAAAGCTGGCATGCTGCCCGTTAATATTAAGTTTACAGACCGTAGGAAATATTATGACTGTTTTGACGCATATTACGGCAATGGACATACACCGGATATGTTAACCGAGCTAATTACCGGATACGAAATAGGCGAGTTAAAAAAGCATATTAAAAGAATAGAGGGATAGTTTCTAAGTATGGCGCGCCCCTCTACGCTCTTTTTCTTACCAAGGTTTTAAACCTCGACAAAACGCAATAATCGAATAGATTTATCATTTCAGGTTTTTTCAGGTTTTGGCCGGTTTCGGTCAGAACCTTTTTTTGTAAGTTATATAGCGGACATTCAGTATCTTGCAAATTGCAAGGTACTAATGGCAAGAAATAGAGAGTTTTCAGGGGTTGTCAATTTGGTAACCCCTTACGGAGGCACGCAGACTACCCGCGTATTTACCGAAGACGGCAAAAAATAACCTCTATTTAGAGATTTTAGAGTCCATAAAAGGGTGGCTGACTGTAAAAAGTAATCCGGAGATTTCGGAGGCCCTAAAAAGAAGACTATTAAATGTATATTCGCCACTTGCGAGGTGGTTCCAGTATGACTTCCCCTGATAGGGGGTTCCCATTTTGACAATCCCCTTACAAAGAATATTCAGTACTAACCAAATTGGGTAGCGCTGACGGTATTTCAGTCCCCCTCAGACTGAGGGCTACTAACGTCAAGAAATGCAGAAAATTTCAGTTACCGATAAAATGTCGGTTGCTTATCGTTTTCTAAAAATTTAGAAAATGGCAGTGCACGAAAGAGGGGGAGTTGAAACAACGCCCCCCCTAATGTATTGCGAGATTTGCGAGGTCCTAAAAAGGGGGTCACAAAACTGGACGCCCTTGGTAAGGTTTTGGTAAGGTGAAAAGCTGGCGTCGCATTTTGCTACCCCATCAAAAAGCATATTTTCGGTAATAACCAAATCGTTTAGCACTGAATACAGAAAAAGCCGAAGTCAAAGCGACTTCCGCTAATTAGGTTTTGGTAAGGATGGGGTAACGAAACAGTACCCCATCAAAAGCGGACAAAACAATTGAGAGATAGTTCCTGATATAAGACACCGTTCTGTTCATGGTTTCACCTCTTACTGTTACTTACTCAAAAGTTGGTAACGGTTTCAAAAAGTGCCTCAATCCCTTGCCGCACAAGGCTTTGCGGTGTTTTCAAAAATCAGTTTGTTACCAACGTTACCAATTTTCTATATAATTATATTTTTTGGTTTAGAAAGTCTATATATTAGTAACATAGTAACATCACATAGTATTTTATTTATAAATATAGTAATAGCAAGGTTTTTGCGGTGTTACTAAGAATGTTACTAACCGTTACCAACTCCGAATTTGATGTAATATGGTTACACTACATTGGCAGCCCGTTTTTTTGTAGACTTGGGAAAAATACTCGGAATTACTCGGAACAATGAATGCAACCCAATACCTGGGTTTTATAGCGGTCTATTTGCTCTGTTTTTAGTACTTATTTGCGTTTTTACAGAAAACTAATATTGGATAGCATATCAAAGAAAAATCGAATGCGGGAAAAAATAGAGCGGTTTTAAATGGTTGTGTCTTTTCTGTGGATTCTGTCGTAAAAATGATTGTTTTCTTTTTGCTCCATTTTCAGAACCGCCCATTCAACGCTGCTGGTGTTGGTATGCTTGAATTCAGTGAATCCGCTATGGTATATGGAGCGGTCAATGACGTATTCGCGATACGAGTGCAGTTTTTTATGTTTGGGGTTTCTTAAATTTCTAAGGGCTTTCACTCTTATCTGCCGTATTCTCTCTCCGTTTACGCTGTATTTTCGGCCTATTTCAGCCAAAGTCTTTTCCGCAACAAAAACATCACACAGAATATCATACATCATATCGCCGTTGTTTTCGTCCTTTAGCGCGTCTTTTACAAGTCCAAACACCCGTTGCATATCGGCGTTATAAATTGCATTGTCCTCGAATTCTGCCGCTTCGTCCGGGAGCATATCGGCCTTAGTGGTTTCTCCGTCCTCAACTATGGGAGAATCCAGAACGCACAGGTCACGGCGGTTTTTATCACGCTTGACATATCTTGAAAAGTACCATTTCAGCTGATTGGAAAGGTACGTCACAAACTGATAGCGCTATCTTCTTTGTAGCTGTCAATGGCCTTTAAAAGCACAAAATAAGCCTCCTGCATGAGGTCGTCTGTTTCATACCCCAACCGCTTAAACGGCCGGCAATTGCGAAAAATAATGCCGCTGTTCTGCGTGTAAAGCTGCTCTAACGCGGATATGTCCCCCTTTTTGGCTGAAATTACAAGATGTTCGTTTGTCAAAATAAAGCCCCCTAACTACTTGCAAAAACCGTTTGACTGTGGTAAACTGATTATGTTGGCTGGGGGCTTGGGTTTGACTGTGGTATTTGTTTACTGTGGCAGGCCTTAGCTCTTTTCTTTTCCGCGGCAACTTTCGCCGGTGATTATCATAGGCAATTTACACATGTCTTTTATTCTGTCATATGTACGTTCTCCAAATGCGGATTTTAATTCTTCAACGCTCAAATTTGTAGAAATTACAGTTGGTTTTTCGTTTATGTATCTATGGTCTAAAATTCTGTAAAATAAATCCTGATTCCATACAGTGGTTCTTGTTATGCCGAAATCATCTAAAATCAGGACGGCCGTATTTTTGCAAATTGTTTCGAAATCGGCAGCTGTATGATTGTCCATTCTTTCTTTTACTCCGGCGATTAAGTCTGTACACCTTATATATTTGCACGGCGGCGTAATATTCCCAAAACCGCCTAACGGGACAAATTGACGCGCGATATTCTCATCAATCGCACAATTATCTATCATTCTGTTGATAATAGCGGCCGATATATGTGTTTTCCCTGTTCCGACAGTTCCAGCCATCACAAACCACAGACCGGTATTGCTATAGTCCTTGTTTGCAAATTCGGTGCTTAAGCGTTTGCATATTGCTTCGTCATTGTTTCGCGGCTCGAAGTTGTCAAACGTTTTTTCAATATAACCAATTGGGAGACCGCTTAATTTCCGCATGTGTTCCCGCGCTCTGATTGTACCGGTTGCAAGCTCCTTTTCTTTTTGCTCGTAATAACATACGCATGTTTTTGGCATTACTTTGCAAATAGGCGTAGGCTGAAAGTATTCTAATTGTCTGCCGCAGTTCGGGCAATATTCTGTATTACCGTTCATGTTAACATCTCCTTAAAGCGGTTAAACCCATTCTCTTGTTTTAAATTTATCATATTGGGTGTGTCCCTGTTCCGGCTTAACAGATGTTCCTTTGTCCTGTGCCTTTGATAACCACGCTGTAATAAATGCGCTGATGCCGCGGCTTGTTTTGCGCTTTTTGGGATTGCTTTCAAGCCAGCCCTGCATTTTCCGTAATTCCTGCAAAACATCTACTGCCGGATACAGTTCTTTCCAGTGGTCTATTTGTGGTTGGTTGATGTGATGAAAAGATTTGTCATTTAACACCAAAGAAAGAGCCGGCGAAGGCTCCGGCTTGGAGTTTGCATAAGCAGCTCCGAGCAATATATTTTCTCTATTCTCTTTCTTATCTTCTTCTATATCTTTATCTGGGGTGTTTACGTTTTGTTTACGTAAATGTTTACGTAAATCATTACACTCTGCAAGTTGCTTCTGTTTGGCTCTATATTCGCGTTGATATAGTTTTGAATATTCTTTTCGCGCTTCAATCTGTTCGATACTTTGATGTTTTCCCCAGTTCGGAATTGTAATAACGCCGTCAACAATTTCAATCATTCCAAATTCTTCAAATGTTTTTAGTGCCAGTTGAACGGTAGTTTCTTTTCTTCTGAAGATTGTTGCCAGCATTTTGTCTGTACAAGCAATTTTGTTTGACATCATGAACACGCCGCTGTTGTTTTGTTTTCCTGCAAGACATAACAGTTTAAACCAAATTACAATAATGCTGTCAGCGTCCGGCAAACTTTCAATCAAAAGTATTTTTTCATCGTCAAAAATATCCGTGACAATTTTTATCCATTTTACACCCATGTGCGTCACCTAACTAAACCATGCGCCGGATTGGGCTATTTTCAAAATATGTATTGATATCGGCTTTTGGTTCGCTTAGAAACTCAAGGAATTTATCGAAGTTTATCAGCGTTTTATTTCCGGCTTTTACAAATACAATCTGACCGCTGTTTACCAAATCCCGCAAATAATATTCTGTAATAGCGGTTTGCGGGTCAATTTGCTTTAGTTCCGCTATGGTTTCTTTAATCGTCCTCATTCTGGGCGGTGTGCTCATGCTTCTTCACGCTCCTTTACTAAATCCGCTATAATTTGCCTTACTTTTGCTTTTTGTTCCGGTGTGAATTCGCGGCGAAGCTTCTTACTGAATGTTACATCATTGCACCCGAAGCGTTCCGCTATTTGCCACAGCTTTAGATTTACGACCTTCACTTCTTCTCTGATGTCCAAATTTTTCATTTTTCTTCTCCTTTTTTATTATTCTTATTGACTTCAAATATCAATTATGTTATGATTCAATTATAGCATAACAATAATAAATAATCAAGTGTTTTGTTATGACTTTATTTTAGAATAATAAATTCGTTAAACTGGAGGGGCGAAATGAGTGATAATATAAAAAAAATGATTGGCGAAAGAATTGGACTTGCCTTGAAAAATGCTGACAAAAAACAAAAAGAATTGGCTCAATATTTAAATATTTCAGATAACACAGTATCTTATTTTGTAAACGGCAGCAGGACACCGAATACGGAACAGATTATAAAAATAGCGGATTTTCTTAATGTTTCTGCTGATTATTTATTGTGCCGGACGAACGTAGCAAAAGCAGATATGATACTGCAAACTATAGCGAAGGAAACAGGACTAAGTGAAAGAGCAATTGAACGTATATTAGAATTGAAGCAAGATAAAAATGATACATTAAATTTGTTCCTTTCCTGTGGTTTAACACATGAATTTTTTGAAGAATTTAAAGAACTAATTATAGTCCAAAAAATGTTGAATACCAGACGGACAGTAAAATTTTTTGAAGTTTCAGAAGAAGAATTCGAAACAAATTTTCATGAAAACACTGATTACAATTATTCAATTATAAACATGGAAGATAAGCTAAATCTGAAGTTGTTTAATATGCAAAATATTTTACTTGAAATTACAAATTATATTCTTGACGAGGTGGTGGAAGGTATAAATGGCCAGCATAACGAAACGGAATAACACATATATCATTCGCGTGTCGCTGGGATATGACGGCCTGGGAAAACAGATACAGCGGTTTAAAACATGGAAACTCGAACCAAACATGACACCAAAGCAGATTGAAAAAGAGCTGGAACGGCAAAAGGTTTTGTTTGAGGAACAATGCAATAGCGGTTCGTTTATGGGCGGCAATATGAAATTTTCTGACTTTGCCGACTATTGGCTGAAAGAATATGCAGAGAAAGAACTTCGGCCAAAAACCATTACGGATTATAAAATATTATTAAAACGTATTAACGCAGCAATCGGACATATTCGGCTTGATAAGCTTCAGCCGCACCATATTATGAAGTTTTACAATAATCTTCGGGATGGAAATATCAGAGAGGACGTAACCTATAAAGCAAAAATTGACGCGTTGCCGCTATTAAAGAAAAAGAAATTAACCCAAGCTGCACTTGCGGAAAAATCAGGCATTTCTATTAATACGGTTCGGAATTATGTACACGGTGTTTGCGTGTCTGAACAATCCGCCTTAAAAATAGCAGCTGCTTTGAAAATGCCGCATGAAAAAATATTTATAGCGTCAGAAAACAAAAATAAACCACTCGCGCCAAAAACAATATCCAATTATCACAGGTTAATTTCCGCTATACTGGAAAAGGCCGTTAAATGGCAAATATTGATGTATAACCCTTGCAGACGCGTAGAAGTGCCAAAGGTGCCGAGAAAAGAAACAAACTACCTTGATGAAGTGCAGGCAAGTAAATTGTTAAACTGTTTAGAGAACGAACCGCTTTAATACAAAGCAATGATAACAACGCTTCTTTACTCTGGTATGCGGCGCGGCGAACTTTGTGGGCTGGAATGGGCGGATATAGACTTTGATAATAATTTGATTGATATAAACAAATCATCGTTATATTTAACCGACAGAGGGATTTTTGACGATACAACAAAGACAGAGAGTTAAAAACGTGTCATTAAAGTGCCGCAATATGCAATTGATATATTAAAGCGCCACGGCGGCGAACAATCATTACAACGGTTAAAACTGGGCGATAAATGGATAAATTCCGGCAAGGTGTTTACACAGTGGAACGGAAAGCCGATTCACCCGGACACAATATCCGGTTGGTTCGGAAAATTTTTAAAACGGCATAATTTGCCGCATATTTCCATTCATAGCTTGCGGCACACAAACGCAACGCTTTTAATAGCGGGCGGCGCAGATTTAAGAACAGTTTCAAAAAGGCTGGGGCATGCCGACATGACAACAACGGCCAATATCTATACGCACGCAATCCAAAGCGCAGACGAAAGAGCGGCGCAGGTTTTAGACGCAATGCTTCCGGTTAACGATGCCAAAGCAAACTAATTTTTTATGCCGTAAGTAGCAAATAAGTAGCAAACAGGAGCAATTCACAATATTTCCATAAAAAGTATAAACCCCACAAACCTTGCGGCTGTGGGGCTTCTTTTTGGCGCGCCATGAGAGATTCGAACTCCCGACCTTTTGGTTCGTAGCCAAACACTCTATCCAGCTGAGCTAATGGCGCACGCGCTATTTAAAATCTGCTTTTGAAAATCAGCAAATACTATTATAGCACGTTTGTTTTAAAATTGCAAGAATTTTTTTCTAATTTATTTCTTTCACCTTGAAATAAACCAACATGTCAGACTCACCGCGGTTTGCAAAGCCAAAATAGGGAATGAATTTAATCCGTGTTTTTTCTAAAAAGTTTTCTGAATAAGGGCGGTAGAGCGCAGTAGAATTCTGAAGTTTGCGAAAGCCGTCTGTTTCAATTACGTTGGCGCCGAAAAACGGGTCAAAGGCGACTTTGGCATTTAAATTTTGGTTCACATAAAGGGCATGCAGATTTTCGCCGTTGTCAACGCTTTCGGCGCAGTAAACCAAAGGCCCAAACATCAGGGCCGCCCTGCCAATGTTGTTCTGCACGTTCAGGTTTGCCTCCACTAAGACCGGATCCATATGAAACTCTAACGAAACGGTTCCCGGATGATGAAACCGCGCATAACCGTTTTCCATGGTATATGGCGAGCTGGCTGTAAAGTTGCTGCACCAATCGGGAACACGCACACAAAGAAATTCTGCTCCCCGGTACACAATTTTTGCTTTTCCGTCTAACGGATAATTTGTGTGCGTTTCCACGTGCGCTGTGCCGTCGTCAAAGGTGCTTTCGGCCAAAATGTGCACATAGACGGACTCGCCCTCCCTGTCGTACAAAAAGCTCTCATATTCTTCAATAAAACGGTTGATATTAGGCGGACAGCAGGAGCAGTCGAACACTTCTTTGCGCTGTGTGGCGGCATGGTGTTCTGTGCCGGCCGCATCTATGAGCCGGTTGTTTGTTTTTGCATTGATTTCTAAGGGATTTTCATAGAAAAACGCCTTGCCGTCTATTGAGAGTCCGGATAAAATCCCGTTAAAAAGCGTACGCTCCAAAATATCGGCATAGACAGACTTTTTCTCTAAATCCAGCAGATTGCGGCAAAAGTAGGCCAGCGATATGGCGGCGCAGGTTTCCGCATATGCGCCCCTGTTGGGCAAGTCAAATTTTCGGGTAAAGCCTTCATACAAATTTGTGGAACCGACGCCGCCTGTAATATATAATTTATGGGAATATATATCAAAAAAGATATCCTGGCACCGCCGGGCGAGTTCGCTGTCGCCCAGCTCTTTTGCTAGGGCGCTGACGGCCGTGTATAAATAAAGGCAGCGCACGCTGTGTCCGGTGGCGGTTCGCTGGGAACGAATGGGAAAATCCTGAGAGGAAGGGCGGTGGCCGTCTTTCTCGTTTGCACCGCGGTGTTCTATAAAAAACTTTGACAAAGCAAGATAGCGCGGCTCGTTTGTAGCCTGATACAGGCGAATCAGGGCGAGTTCAATTTCCTCATGGCCGGGCGTGGTGAAGGCGGCGCTGTTTTTAATGTGAAACGTTTGGTCAATCAAATCTGCATAGCGCATCACAAGTTTTAAAAAACGGTCTTTTCCCGTTGCTTCATAATAAGCCACAGCGGCCTCAATGAAGTGTCCGGCGCAGTAAAGCTCGTGATCTTCCCGCTTTGTGAACCGCATTCCCGGCTCGCACACGGTATAATAAATATTAAAATATCCGTCAGGCTGCTGGTTCGTTTCAAATTTGTCAATTAAAGACTCAATTTTTGCCTCAAGCTCCTTGTCCCTGGTTTTTGCCAAAATATAAGACGCGCCCTCCATCCATTTTGCCACATCAGAATCCCAAAAAATATGTGGCTTTTGCTCCATTCCCTCTTCCCATACACAGGAAAAGGCGCCAATCCGGCCTGTGTTTTCAAACTGCTTCCAAACAGCGTGAATTGTGATTTTCCGATTCAGCTCCTGCTTTTCCCGCAGAAGTCCGCCCAATAAATTTACATTTTTATATGCGCTGTAATTCATGGTATTCTCTCCTTTTCTTGACAACGTAACTGCTATTATCGTATAATAAACTGCAAGCACAGTCAATAGAAAAAAGCAGATGAAAGGTGTGAAAATCAGATATGTTAAAAACCGAAACCGGCAGCCTTGCCTATTGCGGCGGCGGACTGTTTTTAACCGAGGCGGAATGGATTCATCCAAAGAGGGAAGAAAAAACCTATGAAATTATCTATATGGTGCGCGGTACTGCCTTTATGGAGGAGGGCGGGACGGAATTTACCCTGCAGAAAGGCGACCTGAAAATTTTGCGTCCCGGTATTGCACACAGCGGGGTTTGTAAATCGGTTACGCCCACCTCATTTTACTGGCACCACTTTAAAATATCAGGAAATATCAGCGAATTTTTGCCTGAACGTTCTCTGTTTCAAAGCTTTTCCGGCGGCAGAATCTTTCCAGAAATTCTGCACCTGGAAAACCTGTGCGGAAAACAGGCGGCAGAGCCTGCCCTCCTGCACCTGCTTAATATTCTGAAAATTACCGTCCCTGGCCAAACCGGAAGCGAGCGGCTAGCCAACCGGGTTTATGAATATGTGCGTATCAACGCAAGCGCCCAGCTTACTGCTCAAAAAACAGCCGCTTATTTTGGCTACCACCCGGAATATCTTTCTAAAGTTGTAAAGCAAAAATTTGGAGTCGGACTAAAAAGTGTTATAGATAAATTTATTATTAATCGCGCAAATGAACTTTTAGACAATTCTGTTTATTCAGTAAAGGAAATTGCGGCAATGCTGGAATTTCGCGAGGCGAATTTGTTCATAAATTTTTATAAATATCATGAAAACACCACCCCGACGAAGTATCGCAGCAGGAACTTTAAAACCCACATGAACGCGCGCTAATTTTTGCCCTCCAAAATTTTTTCCACCGGCCGTTTGTGTTCCCGGTTAAACCGTTCCAGCTTAAAGAGGGAGGAGTCACGGCTGATTTTATTAATGCCCTCCGAGCAGGAGAGGCTCATTTTAAAGCCCATTTTTTTAATTTCCTCCTCAGACTCGCCGCAGAGGAAGCCAAAGGGATAGGTAAAACAGTCCGCATTTTTCCCCGTGTTCTGGTAAATCAAATCGCGCATCTTTTTCACATCTTCCGTGAACACCTTCTGATAGTGTTCCGTTTTCTCCCCGCGCATTTTCGAACAGCCGTTCCTGCCGCCGGAAATTTTGTGCATGTCGTAAGTATGGTTTTGAATTTCCGTGTGCGTGCTGTTGCTTAACTGATTTACATCGTCCCAGTTTAAATGGGCGTAGGAAACACACCTGTCGTTGATTTTAGAATACTCGTCCGTGTAAGAGCCAACAATGGAAACAACGGCTTTCATATCATACTTTTCCAAAAGGGGAACGGCATATTCTAAATAAGAAAGATATCCGTCGTCGAAGGTAATCATAACAGGCTTATCGGGAAGCGGCTCGCCGTCTTCGTGGTAGCGAATCAGCGTGTCTGCTGTGATGGCCGTGTAGCCGTTCTTTTTTAAATATTTTAAATCAGCTTCAAATTCGTCGGGGGAAATAACAAATTTTCCCTGCTTGCTTTTTTCTTTTAAAATGTGGTGATACATAATAATGGGCAGTTCATATTCCGCCCCGCGGGTTTCCTCCGCCAAGCAGCAGATATATGCCCCGGCGTGGAACACGCCAAATATTAAGGCAATACAAGCTGCAAATACAACAAAACGGAATAAAATTCGTTTCATGTCTGTCTTCCTTTCTTTTTTGCAAAACAAGTTATGTTTTAAATTATATTCATGCCAGGCTTGTATCAATCATATATTTCACCGAGGTGAGAATTTTGTTTGAAAAATTAAAGAGTGCAAAGCATTTTTATATCTTTTGCAGTTTGGTTACGGCGGTTTCGCTGCTCACTGCCGGATTTGTGATGGCAAACCCGCCGGAAACGGTTGCGGTGGAGCAAAACCAGGAAGGCAAAGACTTTATAAAATGGGTGGATTTTAACGTGTGTTACACCGCCCTGTCAGACTGCTTAAAATATGATGTGGGCACCTACGGCACGGAAAAGCACACAAGCTGGCTGGACCTTTTGGCCTGTCTGGCGTCGAAAAACGGCGGGACGTTTTCCGGCTATAAATCGTCGGACTTAAAAAAAATTACCGACGAGCTGGAAAAGGGAACCCCGCTTACCGATATAACTGGAAAACTTAAGGCGTTTCCCTATTACCGCGAGGCCTACGAAGGAGTGTTAGGCGGTTTTGTGGGGGAATTTGAAATTGAAAAGGACGACGGAAACGGCGGTAAGGTCGTGGAGCGAAAATATGGCTTAAAAGCGTTTTCTCCCATTGCAAAGGGATACAGCTACTCCGATTTTGACGATTTCGGCTCGTCCCGTTCCTATGGTTTTAAACGAAAGCACTTGGGCCACGACATGATGGGCAGCGTGGGAACGCCGGTCATTGCAGTGGAATCCGGCTATGTGGAGTGCGTTGGCTGGAACCAATACGGCGGCTGGCGCATTGGAATCAGAAGCTTTGACAAAAAGCGGTATTATTACTACGCCCATCTGCGCAAAGACCACCCCTACAACGACATGTATGAGGGAAAAATTGTCACTGCCGGCGAGGTAATCGGCTATCTGGGTATGACGGGCTACAGCACAAAAGAAAACGTAAACAACATTAACACGCCCCACCTGCATTGGGGAATGCAGCTTATTTTTGACGAATCCCAGAAGGATGCCTTAGCAGAAATTTGGATAGATATTTACGCTATTACAAAGTTGTTAGACCAAAACAAATCGGCAGTTTACAGGCCAGAGGGCGAAAAAGAATTTTACCGCAAATACCAGATGTATGAGCCGAATATCGAGGTGTTCGCCGATTGACAAACCGGCTTTCGTTTAGTATAATAAACACAAATGATAAAGGGCGCACACAGGCGCTAAGGCGGTTTTAAAGTTGAAAGTTCTTCAAATCAACGTTTCAAATAGCGGCAGTACGGGAGCAATCGCAAACAGCATCCATAGGCGGCTCCTGCGGGACGGGGCGGAGTCCCGGTTTTTGTATGCCCGCGGCCCGAAAACGACGGAGCCGGCAGCCCCGACGCAGGCAATGGCCCCGACGCAGTCGGTGCAGACCGCGCCGGAGCGGTATGTAAACGCACTTTTGTCCCGGCTTTCCGGCCGCGTAGGCTGCTTTGGAAAAAAAAGCACGGACAGGATCTTAGAAAAAATGGAAACCTTTCACCCCGATGTGGTGCACCTGCATAACCTGCACGGATACTATGCAGACATTTTCCGCCTGCTTGAATTCTTAAAAGAACGGAAAATAAAAACGGTTCTCACGCTCCATGACGAGTTTTTGTTCACGGGCCGGTGCGCCTTTTCGGGAGAGTGCGAAAAGTGGCGGACAAACGGCCCAAACGCGGCAAACAGCCCCGGCACAGTAAATAGCCCCGGTGCAGCTAGTTTAAAAGGGGCTTTAGCCCCCGGCGCAGCCGGCGGCTGCGGCAATTGTCCGCGCATGGGCGAATACCCCGCCGCGCTTTTGGACAAGTCCCGCGCGCTCTGGCTGTTAAAAAAACAGGTGTTTTCAGAGTTTCATACCTTAACGGTTGTTTCCCCCTCCCGGTGGCTGGCGGACAGGGCAAAAGAAAGTATTTTGTCCGGCCACCCCATTTGCGTTATCCCCAACGGCATTGAGCCGGGCACGTTCTGCCCCGGGGAAAACAGCGTAAGGGACGAATATGAAATAAAAGAGGAACATGTGGTTCTTGCGGCGGCGCAAAACATCATGAGCGGCCGCAAGGGCGGAGAATATGTGCTGAAGCTTGCGGAAACCATGCCCAAAACCCGGTTTTTGATTGTGGGCGCACAGGAAGAGGTTTTGTGCCCGCCCAACGTTACGTTGATTCCCGGAAAACAGAGCCCGGAAGAAATGGCCAACCTCTACCGCGGGGCAGATGTGTTTTTAATCACCAGCCGGGAGGATAATTTTCCCACCGTTTGCTTGGAGGCTGCGGCCTGCGGTACGCCTGTGGCAGGATTTTTAAGCGGCGGCGCGCCGGAAACGGTTTCGCCGAAAGTCTCAAATTTTGTGCCCTTTGGCGATGTTGCCGCTTTAAAATCGGCCGTAAAAGAGCTGTTTTTGCTGGACAATAAGGAACAAAATGCGGCGCTGTTTACACATGCTGCGGAGAAAATGTATCAAGGCTACAAAGGGAAATATATGCAAAAGTAAGAAATTTTAGTTGCGAAAATCCAGCATTTGTGATATAATAAATAAGATAAATTCACTTTAAGATAAACCAAAGGAGAGTTCCATGGAAGAAAACAGCGGTTTTCCGCAAATCCCGGAGGGGGCGTCCTATCTTGCGGAGAGCTATGACGTAATTGTGGTTGGCGCGGGGCACGCGGGCTGCGAGGCGGCTTTGGCCTCAGCCAGACTGGGTGCAAAAACGGCGGTGTTTGCCTTAAATTTAGACAGCGTGGCCAACATGCCCTGCAACCCGTCTATCGGCGGAACCGCCAAGGGACACCTTGTGCGGGAAATCGACGCTTTGGGCGGCGAAATGGGCAAGGCGGCGGACAAAACCTTTTTGCAGTCGCGAATGCTAAACCGGGGCAAAGGGCCGGCTGTTTACTCCCTGCGCGTGCAGTCTGACAGGCGGGCATACCAGCAGGTAATGAAGCACACCATTGAGCTGACCGAAAATCTGGACTTAAAACAGGCCGAGGTCACATCGCTTCTTATAGAAAATAATAAGGTTTTAGGCGTTGTAACCCACACGGGCGCGTTTTATCCGGCGAAGTGCGTCATCATTGCCAGCGGCACCTATTTAAAGGGAAAAATTATCATCGGAGACACGGCTTACGCCGGCGGGCCGGACGGAACCAGGGCAGCGGAAGGGCTGTCTGCGTCTTTGCTTGCGTGCGGCGTGCAGCTTATGCGGTTTAAAACCGGCACCCCTGCCAGAGTGAACCGGAGCACCGTGGACTTTTCCAAAATGCAGCGTCAGGACGGGGACGAAACCATCACGCCCTTTTCCTTTGAAACCGAAAATCCGGGAGAGAATAAAGAATCCTGTTATTTAACATATACAAATGCAGAAACGCATAAAATTATCATGGACAACCTGCACCGCTCACCGCTTTACAGCGGCAAAATCGAGGGCGTCGGCCCGCGGTATTGCCCCTCTATTGAGGACAAGGTGGTGCGGTTTCACGATAAAGAACGCCACCAGCTCTTTATCGAGCCGATGGGCGAAAATACCGAAGAAATGTACGTGCAGGGCATGTCGTCCAGCTTGCCGGAGGACGTGCAGATAAAAATGCTCCGAAGCATAAAGGGCTTAGAAAACGTAAAAATGATGCGTACGGCCTACGCCATTGAGTATGACTGTATCGACCCTACCCAGCTTGATTTAGCGCTGGAATTTAAAGAAATCCGCGGTCTGTTCGGCGCAGGACAGTTTAACGGCAGCTCCGGCTATGAGGAGGCGGCGGCCCAGGGCTTAATTGCAGGGATTAACGCGGCAAGAAAAACCCAGGGAAAGCCCCCCGTGGCGCTGGACCGTTCTACCAGCTATATCGGAACGCTGATTGACGATTTGGTGACCAAAGGTACCCATGAGCCATACCGGATGATGACGTCGCGGTCGGAATACCGGCTTTTGCTCCGGCAGGACAATGCCGATGCAAGGCTCACCCCCCTAGGCCATGAAATCGGCTTAATTTCAGACCGGCGGTATGCATTATTTTGTAAAAAGCAGGAAAGAATTGAAGGGGAAATAAAACGGCTTGAAAAAATAGTGCTTCCGCCGTCAGATGCAGTGCTGTCCTTTTTAAAGGAACACGGCTCAACCCCGATATCTACCGGCGCAAAATTCTGCGATTTGCTAAAGCGCCCCGAGCTAGACTATACGGGGCTAATATCTCTGATTGGCGAAGAACAGGGGCTTACCGGGCAGGAGGCTGAGGAAGTTGAAATTTTGGTGAAATATGAAGGCTACATCGCCCGGCAGCAAAAACAGGTGGAACAGTTTAAAAAGTTAGAAGAGCGCAGATTGCCGGAGAACATTGACTATGAAAAAATTGACGGACTGCGGATTGAAGCAAGACAAAAGCTTGTGAAAATGCGCCCGTCCTCCATCGGCCAGGCGGGAAGAATTTCCGGTGTAAGCCCGGCGGACATCTCGGTTCTTCTGGTGTACTTAGAGCAGAACCGCCTGTAAAAAAGACAGGAAAGGAATTTTTCTTATGATAAAGAGCATGACAGGCTACGGCCGCTGTGAACACATTGACGAAAACAGGAAAATTGTAATTGATATCCGGTCGGTAAACCACAGATACTGCGACATTACCGTGAAAGTCCCCAGGGCCTACGGCTATTTGGAGGAAAAAATTAAAGAATTTATGTCCGGCGAAATTTCCCGGGGCAAGGTTGAAATTTTTGTCTACATAGAAAACTATACCAACGACGACAAGGTCATTACCTTAGATCATGTTTTAAGTGAAAACTATTACAATGTTTTAAAAGAGCTGAAAGAAACATATAATTTAAAAAACGAAATTGGACTATCCGACCTTTCGCGGTTTTCCGATATTTTCATCACCCGCCAGCAGGAGGAGGACAAAGACAAGGTGTGGGAACTGGTGTCTTCCTGTTTAAAAGCTGCGGTGGAGGACTTTGTGGCAATGCGCCTTAGGGAAGGCGAACGCCTGCGGGAGAACCTTGCGGCCCGGGCCGAAGCCATTCAGGGGCTGATTGCGGAAATTGAAACGCGCACGCCCCAGATTGTAGCGGAATATTCTCAAAAGTTAAAAGACAGAATGACAGAACTTTTGGGGAATTTTCAAATTGACGAGTCCCGTCTGCTTACCGAGGTGGGAATCATGGCCGACCGGGTTTGCATCGACGAAGAGCTGGTGCGCTTAAAAAGCCATTTTACAGAGCTGGAAAAAATTCTTGCCCTGTCAGAGCCGGTAGGCCGTAAGCTGGACTTTTTGGTGCAGGAAATCAACCGTGAAACCAACACCATCGGCTCAAAGGCAAACGACTTTGGCATTGCAAAAAATGTTGTGGAGATAAAATCTGAAATTGAAAAATTGCGGGAGCAAATTCAGAATATTGAGTAACGTTAGGAGAACAGTCACATGAAGCTGATCAATATAGGTTTTGGAAACATAATTTCGGCAAATCGGCTCGTGGCCATTGTCAGCCCGGAATCAGCGCCCATTAAGCGCGTGATTCAGGATGCAAGAGACCGCGGCATGTTAATCGACGCCACCTATGGCAGGCGCACCAGGGCGGTTATTATCATGGACAGCGACCATATTATCCTGTCCGCCGTGCAGCCCGGCACCGTGGCCCACAGACTCGATGAAAACGCAGTGGTGGAAGAGCCGGAGGAAACGGAGGGCGAAGAAGGTGAAGAATAACCGCGGACTTTTGGTGGTGCTGTCGGGTCCTTCCGGCTCCGGCAAGGGAACGGTTCTAAAGCAGGCAATGCGTTCTGACCCAAACATTGAAGTTTCTGTGTCCGTCACCACAAGGGCGCCCAGAGAGGGCGAAATTGACGGCGTAAATTATTATTTTTTAACGCCCGAAGCGTTTCAAACTTTGCTGGCGGAAGACGGACTTTTGGAGTGGGCCGAATTCTGCGGAAATTTCTACGGCACACCCCGTGAGAAAATTGAACAGCGGTTAAACGAGGGAAAAGATGTGGTGCTGGAAATTGAAGTGCAGGGTGCAATGAAGGTGCGTGCGGCGTTCCCCGACGCGGTGCTGATTTTTAATCTGCCCCCGTCTTTGGAGGAGCTGAAAAACAGGCTTACCGGAAGACAAACAGAACCGCCGGAGGTTGTGGAAAAACGGCTGAATACCGCGGTTTGGGAGCTTTCCCAGGCAGAAAATTATGACTATGTGATTGTAAACGACAATGTGGAGGACGCGGCGAATGCGTTTCTTTCCATTTTAAGCAGTGAAAAATGTAAAACAGCGAGAAACAAGGCGTTACTTGCGCATTTTTAAGATAAAAAATTGAAAGGATTGATTTTGTTATGATGCTATACCCGTCTATTGTAGACCTTTTGGAGAAAGCGGGCAGTAAATACAGCTTGGTGATCGCGGCTTCTAAGCGTGCGCGGGAAATCTGCGAGGAAGGGGAGGAAGAAGGCGAACCCTTAGACGGCGCAAGGGGAATTTCCCAGGCGGCGGAAGAAATTGCCGACGGCACGCTTTCCATCATCAATTACGAGGGTACAGACGGCATTATTGAAAAGGTGCTGCACAACACAGAAGAACTCTATGCAGAAGCCGGCGAAGAAGCTGTTTCAGAGCCAAATGAAGCGGAAAATGACTAATATTGGAATTGTTTCGTTAGGCTGTCCGAAAAACAGGGTGGACACGGAGAATATGCTGGGAATTTTGGGAAGTTCAGGCTTTGGCATTGTGGCAGATCCTGAAAATGCCGATATTATCATTGTGAACACCTGCGGCTTTATCGACGCGGCAAAAGAGGAGTCGATTGCCACCGTTTTGGAAATGGCCGAATTTAAAAAGAAAAAGTGCAAACTGTTGATTATGGCAGGTTGTCTGGCGGAACGCTATTCAGACGATATTTTAGCCGAGCTGCCGGAGGTAGACGCGGTGGTTGGCACCGGGGACTATCATAAAATTGCCGAAGTCATTACCCAGGCACAAAAGGGTGAAAAGCCTGTGCTGTCGGGCCATATTGACGACGAAATCCCAGAGGGGCTGCCCCGGATTTTAAGCACCGGGAGCGCAAGCGCATATTTAAAAATTGCCGACGGGTGCGACAATAAATGCACCTACTGCGTAATTCCAAAGCTAAGAGGAAAATACAGAAGCCGCCCCTTTGAAGAAATTGTGGCAGAAGCCGAGGAGCTCGCCAAACAGGGTGTGCGGGAATTTATCGTTATCGCACAGGATACCACGCGCTACGGCTACGACCTGTATGGGGAAGAAAAACTGTCCGCGCTCCTTACGCGGCTGTGTCAAATTGAGTCCGTCCGCTGGGTGCGGGTGCACTATATGTATCCCGAATCCATTACAGACAGCATGATAGAAGCCTTTGCGGCCAATGAAACAATTGTAAATTATATGGATATTCCAATCCAGCACATCAATAACCGCATTTTAAAGCTCATGGGCAGAAAAACCACAAAGGAACAGATCACGGAATTAATCCAAAAACTGCGGGACAAAATTCCGGATTTAACCCTCCGCACATCGTTAATTACGGGTTTTCCCACAGAAACCGAAGAAGAATTTGAAGAACTTTTGGAGTTCGTGAAAACCACCAGGTTCGAGCGGCTTGGCGCGTTTGCTTACTCCCAGGAGGAAAACACCGCTGCTGCCCGCCTTGCGGGACAAATTGAAGAGCGCATAAAGCTTGCACGGCAGGAACGGGTGATGGAGGCACAAAACGATATTTCGGCACATCTTCAAAAAAACAAAATCGGAAAAACGGTGGAAGTGCTGGTGGAAGGATATGATAGGGAGAATCTCATGTATTTTGGAAGAACAGCGGCAGATTCCATTGAGGTGGACACCGTAACCTATTTTGCCACAGAAGACGAAGTTTTGCCCGGCAGCTTTGTAAAAGTGAAAATTTTAGACGCCGACAGCTACGACTGCACTGGTGTGCAGGTAGAGTGAGCGTAAAAGGGGACATGATATTGAACACACCAAATAAATTAACGCTGCTAAGGGTCATAATGATTCCGCTTTTCATTGTGTTTTTTCTTTATGATTTTGTTCCATATTCCAATGTAATTGCCATTGTGCTGTTCGCGGCCGCATTTTTTACCGACTGGCTGGACGGCCGCCTGGCAAGAAAAAACAACCAGGTAACAAACTTCGGAAAAATAATGGACCCCCTGGCGGACAAAGTTTTGGTTTCCGCCGCCATGGTGTGCTTAACCTGGACAAAAATCGTGAATCCCTGGATTACGATTGTGATTTTGGCGCGGGAATTTACGGTTTCGGGCATCCGCATAGCGGCGGCGGCCGAGGGCAACGTGGTAGCGGCCAGCATCTGGGGAAAACTGAAAACCTCCTGGCAGTTTATTGCCATAACAACCGCCCTGATTTTTATGCAAAAGGTTCTCATTGTGGATATCTGTATGTGGATAAACCTGATATTAACGCTGTTTTCCGGCGTTGATTACGTGGTGAAAAATAAAAAATACTTGTCTTATAAATAGCCTGCGGCTGCCCGTATATAACGGACAGCTGTTTTTTAACCGTGCACGTTGTGCATTCGGAAAGGAAGTGTTATTGTGAACTTGTTCGATTATCCGAATGAAGCTTTTCCGGAGGAAATTACAACCGTTTTAGAGGAAAACGAAACTATACGAATTGAAAAAATTGTTTCCTGCGGACAGACCTCCGGCTGGTACGACCAGGAGGAAAACGAGTGGGTTCTGCTTTTAAAAGGCGAGGCGGAGCTGGAGTTTGAAACACACAAAACACGCCTCGCCCCAGGAGAATATCTTGTCATTCCCAAACACACCAGACACAGAGTTTTAAAAACAACCCAGTGTATCTGGCTGTGCATATTTTATAGATAACTTTTAAAGCCGCAATGCATGCGGAGAATAGGAGGATTTTTATGGCATTAAAAAACTATTCGGCGGTCACACCGGAAATTACGGCTCTTTCCGAACTGTGTACAAAAAACAATCATATCACACCGGAACTTTATGAGAAACACCAGGTGAAACGAGGCCTCAGGGACTTAGACGGAAAAGGCGTTGTCACGGGGCTGACCGAAATTTCAAAAATTGTTTCATCGAAACAGGAAAACGGCAAAACCGTGCCCTGCGAGGGCGAGCTTTACTACCGCGGCATCAATGTAAAAGACTTGGTCGGCGGCTTTTTGGCGGAAGACCGGTTTGGGTTTGAAGAAACCGTTTACCTGCTGCTGTTTGGCGAGCTGCCGGACGGCGAAACCTTAAACGATTTCTGCAAGCTTTTAAGCGACGCGCGGACGCTTCCGAAAAACTTTGTCCGCGATGTCATTATGAAAGCGCCCAACCAGGATATTATGAATTCCCTGGCAAAAAGCGTTCTTCAGCTTTATTCTTACGATAAAAATGCCAATGACATATCCATTCCCAACGTGCTCCGGCAGTGCCTGCACTTAATTGCGAACTTTCCGCTTCTGTCGGTTTACGCCTACCGCGCCTACCGGCACTACATCAAGGGCAAGGGGCTGATTATCCATAACCCCGACCCGAAGCTTTCCACCGCGGAAAATATTTTAAGGCTGCTTCGGGCGGACAAGTCGTTCACCCAGCTTGAAGCGCGGCTTTTGGATTTATCACTGGTGCTTCACGCAGAACACGGCGGCGGCAACAACTCCACCTTTACCAACCACGTTGTAACCTCATCGGGAACCGACACATACTCTGCCATGGCGGCGTCTTTGTGTTCTTTAAAAGGCCCGAAACACGGCGGCGCGAACATTAAGGTCACTCACATGTTTGCAGACATTAAAAAGCATGTGTCCGACTGGAACGACGACGAGGAAATTAAGGCATATTTACTGAAAATATTAAACAAAGAGGCCTTCGACTGCTCCGGCCTGATTTACGGTATGGGCCATGCGGTTTATTCCGTTTCCGACCCCCGTGCAGGCGTGTTTCGCGGCTTGGTGGGCAAGCTTTCTGAGGAAAAGGGCAAAACAAAGGAATTTGCGCTTTACAACAACGTAGCGCGGCTGGCCACGGAAGTGATTGCCGAAAAGAGGAAAATTTATAAAGGCGTCAGCCCGAATATTGACTTTTACAGCGGCTTTGCCTATTCTATGATGGAACTGCCGGAAGAGCTTTACACCCCCATTTTCGCGGTGGCAAGAGTGGCAGGCTGGAGCGCCCACAGAATCGAAGAGCTGATTAACGCGGGCAAAATTATCCGCCCGGCATACACCTCAGTGTCTGCCGACCGCCCTTATGTGAAGCTCGCAGACAGATAAACTGCAAAGACGCCGTCCGTTGACACAAAGGGCGGGCTGTGTTATACTAAAAAGGAACGATAAATGATACAAAGAAAGGATTTTAAAAGATGGGACTTACGCTTACGGAAAAAATTCTCAAAAACCACATTGTGGACGGCGAGTTTAAAAAAGGTACGGAAATCGGAATTAGAATCGACCAGACGCTGACGCAGGATGCAACGGGCACCATGGCCTATTTGGAATTTGAGGCAATGGGAATTCCCCGGGTGAAAACAGAGCGGTCTGTAGCATATATCGACCACAACACCCTGCAATCTGGCTTTGAAAACGCCGACGACCACCGGTTTATCGGCTCGGTGGCAAAAAAACACGGTATCTATTTTTCGCGCCCGGGTAACGGTATTTGCCATCAGGTGCACTTAGAGCGGTTCGGTATTCCGGGAAAAACCTTAATCGGGTCTGACAGCCACACCCCCACCGGCGGCGGCATCGGTATGCTGGCAATCGGCGCAGGCGGGCTGGACGTGGCCGTTGCCATGGGCGGCGGCGCGTATTACATAACCTATCCCAACATAGTGAAGGTGAACCTAACCGGAAAACTTTCCCCCTGGACAGCGGCGAAAGACGTTATTTTAGAAGTTTTAAAACGCATGTCAGTCAAAGGCGGCGTGGGCAAGGTGATTGAATATTGCGGCGAGGGCGTGAAAACCCTTTCCGTTCCCGAACGCGCAACGATTACCAACATGGGCGCAGAGCTGGGCGCAACCACTTCTGTTTTCCCGTCTGACGAAATTACCAAAGCATTTTTAAAAGCGCAGAAAAGGGAAGACGTTTGGGTTCCATTATCTGCGGACGACGACGCGGAATACGACGAGGTCATCGACATCGACTTGTCGCAGGTTGAGCCTTACGCCGCCTGCCCCCACATGCCGGACAATGTAAAACCCATATCGGAGCTGGGAGATATGAAAATCGACCAGGTGTGCATTGGCTCCTGCACCAACAGCTCCTATCAGGACATGATGAAGGTTGCCTATATTTTAAAAGGAAAAACCGTGCACCCCGACGTGTCCCTTTCCATTGCCCCCGGATCAAAACAGGTGCTGAATATGCTTGCAGAAAACGGCGCGCTGGGAGATATGATTGACGCCGGCGCAAGAATTTTAGAGAGCGCCTGCGGCCCGTGTATCGGTATGGGACAGTCGCCCAACTCCGGCGGTATTTCGCTTCGGACGTTTAACCGAAACTTTGAAGGGCGTTCCGGCACAAAAGACGGACAAATTTATCTCGTGTCCCCTGAAACCGCCGCGGTTTCCGCCATCAGCGGCGTGCTGACAGACCCCAGAACCTTAGGGGAAATGCCGGAAATTAAAATGCCGGACGAATTTAAAATTAACGATAATATGATAGAGCCTCCCGCCCCCGAAGCGGAAATGGACAGTGTGGAAATTCTCCGCGGCCCCAACATTAAGCCCTATCCGGAAACGGCGCCGCTGAAGGACGAGCTGGAGTGCGCCTGCTCTTTAAAGGTGGGCGACAACATCACAACCGACCACATTATGCCAGCCGGCGCGAAGATTTTGCCCCTGCGTTCCAACATTCCGAAAATTTCTGAGCATTGCTTTACCGTGTGCGATGAAACATTCCCGCAAAGGGCAAAAGAGCTGGGCAAAAGCATTATCGTGGGCGGTGCAAACTACGGCCAGGGCTCGTCCCGAGAGCATGCGGCTTTAGCGCCTTTGTACCTGGGCGTGAAAATCGTG
Source organism: Congzhengia sp. (assembly GCF_037235575.1). Taxonomy (NCBI): domain Bacteria; kingdom Bacillati; phylum Bacillota; class Clostridia; order Eubacteriales; family Oscillospiraceae; genus Congzhengia; species Congzhengia sp. Next base: position 74,351 of record NZ_JAXUNN010000038.1, read on the forward strand.
CTGGTAAAATCTTTTGCCAGAATTCACCGCTCTAATTTAATCAATGCCGGAATTTTGCCGTTAACGTTTGCAAACGAGGCCGACTACGACAAAATCTCCCAGGGGGATATCCTCTGCGCAAGCGGCTTAATTGAAGCTGTGAAAAACGGAGAAGACATTGTGATTGAAAACAAAACCACAGGCGATAAAATTAAATGCAGGAGCGACTTAAGCGGCCGCGCAAAAGAAATTATGCTGGCAGGAGGCCTGCTCGATTTTACTCGGGAAGCGCTTGCAAAATAACCACAGAAAGGCAGGAAACAACTATGTCAAAAATTCAGATGAAAACCCCGCTGGTTGAGATGGACGGGGACGAAATGACCAGAATTATCTGGAAAATGATTAAGGATATTCTGCTTACGCCTTACATAGACTTAAAAACAGAGTATTACGATTTAGGACTTACGCACCGAAACGAAACGGACGACCAGGTTACGGTGGACTCTGCCGAGGCCACAAAAAAATACGGCGTTGCGGTAAAGTGCGCGACGATTACGCCCAACGCTGCAAGAATGCCGGAATATAATTTAAAAGAGATGTGGAAGTCGCCCAACGGAACAATCCGCGCGATTTTAGACGGAACGGTGTTCCGCGCGCCGATTCTGGTGAAGGGCATTACCCCCTATATCCCAACCTGGACGAAGCCCATCACCATTGCCCGCCACGCTTACGGCGACGTGTATAAAAACACGGAAATGCAGGTGGCAGAGGGCAGCCGGTGCGAGCTGGTGTGCACGGATAAAGACGGAAACGAAACCAGGGAACTGATTCATGAAATGAACGGCGCCTCCGGTATTATCCAGGGGATTCACAACACGGACAAATCAATTGCAAGCTTTGCAAGAAGCTGTTTTAACTTTGCGCTGGACACCAAGCAGGACATTTGGTTTGCCACCAAAGATACCATCTCGAAAAAATATGACCACCGGTTTAAAGATATTTTTGCAGAAATTTTTGAAACGGAATATAAAGAAAAGTTTGAAAATGCCGGAATTGAATATTTCTATACGCTGATTGACGACGCGGTGGCAAGAGTAATCCGCTCTGAGGGCGGCTATATCTGGGCCTGCAAAAACTACGACGGCGACGTGATGAGCGACATGGTGGCAACGGCCTACGGCAGCCTTGCCATGATGACCTCGGTTTTGGTTTCGCCCGACGGCGTTTATGAATATGAGGCGGCTCACGGCACGGTGCAGCGCCACTATTATAAGCACTTAAAGGGAGAGGCAACCTCTACCAACAGCGTGGCAACCCTGTTTGCGTGGACGGGAGCTTTAAGAAAACGCGGAGAGCTTGACGGCCTTTCGGATTTGTGCGAATTTGCAGACAAATTGGAACGCGCCACTATAAAGACCATTGAAGACGGCGTGATGACCGGCGACCTTTACCTGCTGTCTTCCCTTCCGAACAAGCAGAAGGTAGACACAGAAGGCTTTTTGCTTGAAGTAGACAAACGCTTAAAACAAATGATGTAAGTTTATTTTTTCACCTCTTTTCGTGTACTGCATATCATGTAGTATGTGAAAAGAGGTGTTTTTATTGCGTCTTGGTCCGAAACGGTACATATTTGCCCGAAAGTCTGCCAAACGAAAAGCCGCCCGCTGGGGGGCGCTGGTTTGCTGTGTTCTTTTTCTGCTATGTTCCGCTGTTTATGCGCTTTCCGTCATGCGCCCGGCCTTTGCCGCTTTGGCGGAAAACCGCGCGAAAGAGCTTGCCGTGCGAACGATTAACGAGGCAATTTCACAAAAGTTTTCTCAGGAAATGAAATACAGCGATATTGTGGAGTTTGAGCGCACCGACGATAATAAAATCAATGCGGTGAAGTCAAATCTTGCGGGTGTGAACAAACTCAAATCTGATTTGAGCTTAGATATTTTGCAAAAAATTTCCGCGCTGAACCAAGACCAGCTGAAGGTTCCGCTGGGAAGCCTTATGGGGAACGACATTTTTGCAGGCTGCGGGCCGGAACTCTCTTTTCAGGTGAAGCCATATGGCAACGTAGTGACCGACATTCAAACCAACTTCACCGAGGCGGGCATCAATCAGACAAAATGCGACGTAACCGTCAGCGTGAAAGCGGATATGTCCATCCTCATGCCTGCCATGAACAAAAAGAGCACCGTTGAAACCACCGTGCCGATTATCCAAACCGTTATCGTCGGCGATATTCCCGAAAGCTACACCAACGTAGACCGGGACGGCTACCAGTTTGAAGACGACGTGCTTCAGCTTGCCGAATAGCGGTAAAAATATCTTATAAACGATGTGTGTCATTAAGGCTACAGCAAATTGTTTGCTGTGGCCTTTTTTGTTTAACTTGTATAAAAAATATATTTTTTTATTTTTAAATTATATTGATTATAGTAAATACATTTGTTATAATGAAGCCAATGGGAATAGGTATATCAAAAATTATATAAGGAGGACGAGAACTATGAAAAAATTAGTGTCTTTGACGCTGTCGGTCCTAATAGTGCTGACTGCGGCCGGAATGGTGCAGGCAGGCGCGGCAGAAGTGGCAACGTCGTTTAAAGATGACACGGGCTTTCATTTTTCGTTTGAAAATGAAAGTGACTTTGCACACCCCGATATGCAGCTTGACAGCATCGGGCTGTCGCAATTTAAAACCCCGGGCGTTACGCGCTACTGCGAGGGCGCCTATGGTTCAAAAGGCGCGGTGGCCGTGGCTGTTGAAACCGCTTCCGGAAACGGAAATGTTAACGACGGCGTGTCGGGCATTAAAATGTTCCCCGGGAAAGAGTATGACCTGACAATGGATTTAAAGCTCTTTTCACCGGAGAATTTTGCGAACCTGCCCAATGTGAACCTGTTTTTTATGACACAGGGGGTTCAGATGTATGAAGATACTGATTGTACCAAACCGCTTTCAGTTTCATCATCAGACTTTCAGCTGTTTTCCATTCCTGGCAGCAGCGTGTTCCAATTTGAGGATGACGGAAAAACCGTTTCTGGTGACTGGAGCAGTTTTCATCAAAAGATAACCTTAACCAATTCATTTAGCGGAAAATTTGTTAAATCAGACGAGCCGGTGAGCGTAAAACTGTTTATCCGTATGGGCGCAAATGCCCATGCCTTAACCAGCACGTCAGATTTTACTCCAGAATTTGTGGCCCAGTGTGGAACGGTGTCGGAAACAGACACACGGGCAGCCCTTTGGATGGAATATGCCATCGACAACATTGGCCTTTGGCCGGCTTCTATTATACCGGAAGAACCGGCAGAAGAGGACACTGCGCTTTGGAGAGGGTCTTTTGAAGACAATGGCTGGGCCAGCGAAACCCACGGCGTAACCTTTGAGGGCAACTATGCAAAAGGATTGATTACCTCTGATGTTCCAGCTGATATTCAAGACCGTTCCAAAGGCGCTTTGGAGCTTACATACACCGGCAACACGGACAATGGCGGTTATTTAGACTTTAACACAGTTGCAGCAACAAACGAAATGCGGCTTCAATATAACCGTGTTTATGAAATTTCGTTCTGGGCCAAAGGCTCTTCTGCGGTAGAGGATTTTTATAAGTCGTCTGGCAGGAAGACTGCGCTCATTCCTGAGCGGAACGGCGCTTCCCGTTTAGACCGCACGTTCCCCATGTGGACCAGTTACACAGTAAACGAACCGATTACAACAGAATGGACGAAATATACCTATCTGTTCTATGAGGAAATGCCAATGGCCCTGGGCCGCGACGGCGATAACGTTTCACCATTGCGGTTTCACGTTCGGTATTCGTGTGTGCCGAACACAAAAACAAATAATTTAACGGCGGAGGTTGGCGGCGAAACCATCAATTATGCTTATCAAAGCAAGAGCGGAGAATATTATAAATTAGAAGATTTTAAAATTTATCTTGACGATTTCACCGTGACACCGTTAGACATAGCATATAACGGCGATTTTGCTGTAAAAGATGAAAGCCAGTCGAATTACACGGTTGTTTGGTATAACGGCGGAACCAACACACACCGGGTGGCACAGCCTGGGAACGACGTTCTTTCGCCTGGTGTGTTCCACAACGGTGTAATTGAAACCATTTCCGATTTCCCCGGCGCAGACAGCAAAAATGTGCTGAAGGTAACCAAAGACGGCGGCGCTCCGTATCAGGGAGCTGACATTGAGAACGGCAAAAAATATCAAATTTCGTTCTGGGCAAAGGCTGACGATGCAGAATCCGTAGGTCAGCCCATCAATTTGGTTTTAGACCGCGACATTCAGGGGCAGATTTTAGATAATTCCGAGCCTACCTATACGAACGTTCCAAAGTGGGCCGGTTACCGCCTTGATACAAGCGTCACCAAAGACATCACGTTAAACAAAGAGCACTACGACGGCTACGGCGCTCCCAAAAATTTTGGAACAAATGAGGAGCCGGAATTTAGAACCGGCAGCGTTCCGTTTTACATGTATGGCGGAACCATTGCAAATGCATATCACAAGCCGGGCGAGCTGACCCCTACAAACTATGAGGAAACGCTGGTTTATGACGACTATTACGATAGAATGTTTGCGAAAAACACCCAGCTTGGAAATGAGCCTACAGCCTGGGCCTACCAGTATTATGACGGAACAGCATGGGCAGGCACCAACGACAAAGCGGAAATTACGTCCGACAAGACTCTAAGCGGGGACTGGACGCTCTATACCATGGAATATGAGTGGAACTATCCCGGCAAGCACTACAGGGTGCCGAATCTCACCTTTTTAGATAACGCAAGCTATAGCCTGGCAGACATTAAAATTGAAGCGTTAGAGGGAGAAGACCCCAATGCTAAGCCGGCATTTCACATTGAAAACCTTGCGGCAACTGCCGACAAAGAAATTTTATCAACATCAGACAGCATTCGCCTCACCTGGAATTTTGTTTCTACAGGCGCGGCAGACGCAAAGGAGGCAGCAGGCGGCTCTCTTGTTAAGGTTTATGCAGACAACAACGGGAAACTGGCCCTGATTGGCACAACAAGGGCGGACCAGGCGGGTGCAGCAGAAATTAAGGCAGGCGCGGCGCTGTTTGGCAAAAGCCTTGTGTTTGAAGTGATTCCCGCAGATACCAATGGCAATTATGGCATCGGAGCAACAGCCGCTTTTTCCGGCCGGGTTGCAACCGCAGTGGAATCGGAACTGGCAGTGAATCCCGATCAGAACTCGGCAGACTGGTCTGTTACCATTGCCGCTGACAACATCAGCGGCACGGCGGATATATATGTTGCAACATATAATCAAAACAACAAATTAATCAGCATTTCACAGGAGCAATTAGCATATGCATCCGGTGAAAACAACAAAACGGGAAACATCGCATTTTCTGCAAATGCAGATAAAGTAAAATTGTTTGTTTGGGACGGTGAGTTAAAACCAATGTGCACGGAAAAAGAAATAACTTTTATGCCTGTGAACAACGACCCCTTTGCGGGAGACAATGAGATTAACGTTGTGTTCTTGGGCGGCTCCATAACGGAGGGCGCCGGCGCGTCCGCACCGGCAAAGTGTTATGCCAACCTGACCGGAGAATGGTTTAAAAAGACCTACGGTACAACAAGCAGAACAGTGAATTATTATAACAAGGGCGTGGGCGGAACGCCGTCGGATTATGGCCTGTTAAGATTTACCCGAGATGTTGTAAACCTTAACCCCGACGTGGTGTTCATTGAGTTTGCCGTAAACGACGGCGGGCGCGATACGAGAATGTACATGGAAAGCATGGTAAGAACGCTCCTGTCGTTGCCCACCAGTCCGTATGTCGTTTTCTTGTACACAACCAATGAAACCTATTCAACGCCGACAGCTTTCCACGAGCAAGTGGCAGAGTATTACGGCATACCGCAAATCAGCTTAAAAGACGCGCTTAAGCGAGAGTTAAACGGCGCAAACGCAAGGGACGCGGGATATTTAAAAGACAGCGTTCATCCTTCCGACCAGGGTTACCAGGTTTATTTTAACGAAATTACAAAATGCCTGGAAACAGGAAGGTTCTACCAAAGACCCATCCCGCAGAAGGAAAAACTGGTAGCGGCAAGCGGCGCAGTGGAAACGGAATTTATTCCAATTTCCAGCGATAGAATTACAAAGTCTGGTAACGACTGGACAACGGGCGGCACCGGCAACCGGCAGTGGGGAAAGACTACAACCATAGGCGCTACATTAAAATTCTCTTTCGACGGAACCATTCTGGCTGTTGAGCATGGCCTGCTCAGTGCAAGCGGCATGTATGAAATTTATGTGGACGGCGAAAAGAAAGGCACGGGCGACCCTTACTACGGCGACCGCGCATTGACCGATTCACCGCAGCTGGTTATGGGCTATGCAAACTATGCCCTTCCTGACGGCCATCACGATGTGGAAATAAAAACGATTCAGAGCACCAATTCCAACAGTGAAGGAGACAATGTGTTCCTCTACAACATCATTACCGGCAGTCCGGTAAAGTAATAAATTCTTATACAAAATGCAATCCCCTTAAAGCAAACGCTTTAAGGGGATTATTATTTTATATATGTTTCATAAGAAAATGTATTTCATTTATAAAAAATATATTGAATATGGCAAAAAAATGTGATATACTATTTAAATAATGGTATATATCCATATGATTTTAATTAAGGAGGAAGAGAAACATGAAAAAAATGATGTCTTTACTGTTGTCGCTTGCAATGATTTTGTCTGCAGCCGGTATGATTACCGCAGGCGCGGCAGAAGTGACAACCTCGTTTAAAGACGAAACAGGCTTTAATTTTTCTTTTGAAAATGAAAGCGATTTTACGCACCCCGATATGGTGCTGGATTCGTCGGGTTCATCCACGTTTAAAACCCCTGGTGTTACGCGTTACTGCGAAGGCGCCTATGGTTCAAACGGTGCGGTGGCGGCACATATTGAGGTTGGGCCGGGAAACGATGGCCTTGCAAACGAAGGCGTATCTAACATTGAGCTTATTCCAGGGCAGGAATATGAATTGTCCATGGACCTAAAGCTGTTCTCGCCGGAAAACTTTGCAAAGCTTCCCAATGTCAACGTGTTTTTTATGATTCATGACAAAAATTCCATGTATGCAGACCCCGAGGGAACGGCGCCTGCCACAGCAAGCTACTATTACCAGGTACATAAAATTTCCGGTGCGGATGTGTTTCGCTTTAATGAGGATGGAACAACCGTTTCGGGCGACTGGGCACACTTAAACTATAAATTTACCGCAACCAACAAATATAGCTCCGGCTATGTGAAAAATGGTGAGTCGGCAAAAGTTTACATGTTTGTCCGTTTTGGTACCAGTGAACACGGCCTTAAATCCAACGGCGCGGATTTCACAGATGAATTTAAAGCAACCTGCGACATAGTGTCCGGCGGAAGAAACGACGGCCTGCCTGCTTACTGGATTGAATATGCCATTGATAATGTTGGCCTGCGCCCGGCTTCTATCGAGCCTGAGGAACCGGTAGAAAAGGATTCTGCTCTCTGGAGAGCATCTTTTGAAAACGAAAGCTGGGCAAATGAAACAGAAGGTGTTTCGCTGCACGCCTCTTACGCGAAAACGGCCTTGTCAACGGACGTTCCCAGCGAAATTGCGGACACATCAAAATCTTCTCTGGAACTGACTTATACCGGCTGGACCGGAAACGGCGGTTACACAGAAATTGTGGCTAATGTTACAGACAACAATAAAAAAATGTGGTATAACCGCGCCTATGAGGTTTCGTTTTGGGCTAAGGGTTCACAGGCCGTGGCGGATTATTACAATGAACATGCAAAAGATGGCCAAAAGTTAATGTTTATTCCGGAAAGAAACAATGGCAGCCGTCTTGACCGAACAAAGCCCATGTGGAACGACTTTAAGTTAAATGACCCCATCACCACGGAATGGACAAAATATACATACCTCTATTACGAAGAACTGCCAATGTCCTTGGGCAGAGACGGTGAAAATGCCTGGGAAACAAAGTTTGATTTGCGTTTCTCCTGCGTTCCCAGTTTAGCGGCAAACGCTCCGGAGGCAGCCGATTATAAAATTTATTTGGACGATTTCACCGTGACCCCCTTAGACATTGTTCACAACGGCGATTTGGCCATAGCAGATGCCAGCCAGGCGGACTACAGCTATGCTTGGTATGACGGCGCAGCAAACGCAACGACCGTCGGCCTGGCGGGGGAAGACACAAAGACCCCGGCAATTTTCCACAACGGCACCATTGAATCTGTAATCGACTTTAACGGGGCGGACAGCAAAAATGTGCTGAAAGTAACGAAAGACGGCGGAGCGCCTTACCAGGGCGTAGACATTGAAAACGGAAAAACATATCAAATTTCGTTCTGGGCAAAAGCTGACGATGCAGAATCCGTAGGCCAGCCCATCAATTTGGTTTTAGACCGTGACATTCAGGGTCAGATTTTAGATGACTCTGAACCTACCTATACAAAGGTTCCAAAGTGGGCAAGTTACACACTTGATAAAACCGACACGAAAGATATTACCTTAAATACGGAGCATTACGACGGTTATGGCGCACCAACAGAAGAAACAGGCAGCATTCCGTTTTATCTGTATGGCGGAACCATTGCAAATGCATATCATAAGCCGGGTGAGCTGACCCCCACAAACTATGAGGAAACGCTGGTTTATGACGACTATTACGATAGAATGTTGTCTAAAAACACCCAGGAAGGCCAGGAGCCAACCGCTTGGGGCTACCAATATTATGACGGCACAGAGTGGGTTGGCACCAACGACAAAGCGGAAATTACATCCGACGAGACCCTGGGTGAGGACTGGACGCTTTACACCGTGGAATACCAGTGGAGCTATCCCGGCAAACATTACAGAATGCCAAAACTTACATTTTTAGACAATGCAAACTATAGCTTAACCGACATTAAAATTGAAGAGGTGGAAGGCACAGATCCCAATGCAAAACCGGAATTCCACATTGAAAACCTTACGGCAACCAGCGACAAAACAATTTTAAATTCAACAGACAGCATTCTTCTTACCTGGAATTTTGTTTCCACAGGAGAAGTAGAAGCCGTTGAGGGTGACGGCAAGTCTTTGGTTAAGGTTTACGCAGACAACGGCGGTAATTTGGCCTTAATCGGCACAACACGTGCCGACAATGCAGGCAGAACTGAAATTAAGGCAAGCGCAGATTTGTTTGGTAAGAATCTCGTGTTTGAAGTAATTCCAGTAGACTCCAAAGGAAACTATGGCGTAGGGGCACAAGCCGCATTTGCCGGAAGAATTGCACTTTCTGCAAGCTCAGAACTGAAATTAAATCTTGATAAAACATCGGCAGATTGGTCCGCCAATATCTTAACAGACAACGTCAGCGGCACGGCAAGTGTGTATGTGGCAACGTATAACCAGAACAACAAGTTAATCGCGGTTTCAGAAGAACCGTTTGCATATGCTTCGGGTGAAAACACAAAAACGGGCACCGTTCAAATTTCGTCCGCGGCAACGACAGTAAAATTGTTTGTCTGGGACGAAAACTTAAAGCCAATGCTTGCAGAAAAGAAGATTTCTTTAATGCCGGTAAACAATAACCCGTTCGCAGGCGATAACAACATTAACGTTGTGTTCTTAGGCGACTCTATCTATGCGGGCGCAGGAGCAGAGCCGCAGTCGGAAAGATGGGTGAACAAGGTTGGAACCTGGTTTACAAATACCTACGCGAAAAATGGCGTAACCGTAACACCGCACTATAAGGGCGTTGGCGGTACGACAACAGACTACAGCTTAGTCAGAGTGATGCGCGACGTTGTAGATTTGGATCCTGATATTGTATTTTTCAGCCATACGTGCAACGACGGCAACCGTGACACAAGACGTAACATGGAAAGCGTTGTTCGTACGCTTGCATCACTGGACAATCCGCCATATATCGTGTTTACACGCACAACAAACAGAAGTTACAGCGAATCCAACGGTTACGGCAACCAAGTGGCAGAGTTTTACGGCCTTCCTCTGATTGACGATTTAGAGGCATTTAAAGCGGCTACAAACGGTACGGGCGTATCAATGTCAGATCTCTTTATCTCAGACGGCGTGCATCCCAGCAACGCCGGATATCAGGTAATTGCGGATGAAATTATTAGATGCATGGAAACAGGACGGTATTATCAAAAGGCAATTGACCGTGCAGACAAACTCATAGAAAACAGCGGGGCCATAGCGGAAGCAACCTGGTTCTCAAGCACCGACACAAGTAAAGTCACGAGAAGTACCGGTTGGACAGCAGGCAGTAATTATGTGCAGTCAAGCGCGGCAGGCGACACATTGGAGTTCTCTTTCACCGGCAATATTTTGGCGTTTGAGTATGGCTTGCATAAGGATTCCGGGCTGATAGAAGTTTGGGTAGACGACAAGCTGGAAGTAACCTGTAATCCTCGCTATAACGATTCAATTACAAGTTATCAGCTAGTGTGCAAAGGAGATTCCATTTTGCTTGATTTAGAATATGGTACGCATAAGGTTGTGATGAAAACGGTGCAAAACCCGCAAGTTACGGGCAGTCAGGTAGACCGTATATTCGGTATCATGACCGGCGCATGGGTGCAGGAATAATTCCAATAAACAAAAGCTCCTCAGACGAAAGTCTGAGGAGCTTTCTTGTGCGTAAGAGACTTGAAATAAAGTGAAAAATGTGGTAAACTATTCACAAACCTTATGCAAACAAAGGAGAAACGCTCAATGTGCGGAAAACTGGTTACGGTAATTTTGCCCGCCTATAACGAGGAAGACAACATACAGCGCGCCTCGCAGACCATTGCGGCTGTTTTGGAGCAGGAAAACATCAACTATGAGCTGCTATTTGTAAACGACGGCTCAAAGGACGACACCTGGGAAAAAATTTTGGCAGAGTCAAGCAAAAACAGCAGGGTGCGGGGCGTGAGCTTTTCAAAAAATTTTGGAAAAGAGTCCGCCATTTTTGCAGGACTTTCTGAGGCCCGAGGCGACTGCTGTGCGGTGATGGACACGGACCTGCAGCACCCGCCGGAAAAACTCGTGGAGATGTACCGGCTCTGGCAGCTGGGAGCCGAGGTGGTGGAAGGCGTGAAGGCCAGCCGGGGCAAAGAGTCTGCCGCCCATTCTTTTGCGGCGAAATGCTTTTATAGGTTAATCAGCCGTGCGGTAGGAATTGACATGTCGAGAGCATCTGACTTTAAGCTGTTAGACCGGAAAGCCGTAAATGTGCTGCTCACCATGCGCGAAAAGCACGTGTTTTTCCGGGCCTTGTCCTCTTGGATTGGCTTTAAAACTGCCGAGGTGGAGTTCGAGGTAGCCGACCGCGCGGCGGGAACGACAAAATGGTCCACCTGGTCGTTGGTGAAATATGCGGTGCGCAATATTGCGTCGTTTACGTCGCTGCCGCTGCAAATCATCACGTTTTTGGGTATTTTGGTACTGATTGTGTCCGTTGTTTTAGGCTCCATTGCGCTGTATCAAAAGGCGGTTCACACCGCATTGGATGGGTTTACCACCGTGATTGTGGTGCTTTTGTTCATCGGTTCCATCATTATGATCAGCCTGGGCTGCATTGGATATTACATTGCGAAAATTTACGACGAAATTAAAGGCAGGCCAAGATACATTATTTCAGAAAAATGTGGGAAATAAATAAAAGTGCGCAGCGAAATGGCTGCGCACTTATTTTAATATAAAGCAATTGGCAAACCGGAAAGCGTTCATCTGCGGTAAAGGCAGGGGTTACGCCGGCATGTGGTTTTTTGTCTTAGGGATATTCATGCAAAATGAAATTTATAAATTTTTGGAGTTGTTTTTTATCAATTAAAATTTTGCCGTCTGCCGGTTTGTAAATCGCTTTATGTAGAATGGAGGGGCTTATTCAAAAAGCTTTGCCAATGACTGGGGCATGCCCACATCATTCTTTGAGCGGATTACCGTAAATTCCTGCTGTGTGTTGGACTGAAACGTCAGGGTAATGGCATTTCCGGACTCTGTTTCTAAATAGGCGTTGCGTTTTAACTTCGGTTGTGTTGTAGTAACATAGTTATAAATTTCTTCAATTTGTGCCGGATCGGTAACAACCACGTCGGGTTTGCGCGCATCTCCCGTAATGCTTGTGCGCCAAACCTCAACGGATTGATATTCCGAAGCCGCAGGCAGTGCGTCATAAAAGCCCAGCTCAGTTAAAAGCGCAATCGTGTTTTTGTAAGACGGGCGAACGTAGTAGGTGTTGGTGTCACTGAAGGTGCGCTGCGCATCCAAATCCGTCACTAAAATATCAGTTCCCTCATAAACAAGGGGAATTTCATAATTGATTTCAATATAGGTGGGCAGGGCAATCTCGTCAATAAACTCTTCATAGGTTACCTGCGATAAGTCGGCTTTTAGGGCGTCAATCAGCCTGTTTGCAATTTCAGTGTCGGTATCCTTCTGCATGAAGTAAGAATTAAAAGGCCTGCTCAGCCGTGCGTCTGCTATAGAAATTGATGTGAGGTCTTCTGTGGATTTCTCTAAAACAGGGAAACGGTCTTTTAAGTTTTCTTCTGTTTCCATAATCGGCTTTAAGAAATCCCTGTCGTCGTCATAGTCTACAATATAGCGGCGAATCATTGTTTTGCCGTCTTTTAATTGATAGTTTACATACAAATAGTCTGTATTGTCGCTTTCCTCGGTGTGCTCAACGGTTTTGTGGCTATGGAACTTCAAAACAGCTTCAATGTCCTGCTGTTTTGTCATTTTGGGCACATAAACATCTTTCGGAACCACCATTCTGCCATTCATTGAGCTAACAAATCTCCGCGAGTCCGGCGGACGGCGGGTAACGCTTACGCTTTCAATTTTAGCCGCATCGGGTACCCGTTTTTCAAAGCCCGTAATGTCGAAGTGGAACAGGCAAAACAGAGCAGAAACGGAAACTACCAGGGCAACCGTGGGCTTTAAAATACCCTTAATGGTAAACGACTTTTTCGCCAGCATATTTGCAATGACAAGGCCCAATAGCCCAAAGGGCAGCGCCAGAAACAGGTTGTTTACATTTATAATTTCTGCCAGATAAAAGTAACCCGCCACGCCAAAGCACATAGAAACGCCATAGACGAATATCGGCTTTAATTTTGGAAATGCCACCACTTCGCTGCTGTTTTCTAAGTTTCTGATTTTATAAATCAAGTAACCAATTAAGAAGAACACCAGTGCATAGGCCATATAAAGAAGAAACCACGTTGGCTCAGTCAGCTTTCCAATGGAAAAATAGAGATATTTTGCCACTGCCATATTTGTGTCGTTCATCACATAACCGTAGAGATTTAAATACATAATATATTTCAAACCGGCCTCAACCAGGAATGGTAAAACAGCAAAAATATAGGTGAACACCAAATGTGCAACGCTGTTACCCGTAAACATGCCGATGAGCACAGAGAAGGCAAAGCCAACAACGGCATATGCAATCTGTGTGGAAATCCAGGCTCCGATGTGGCTCATGGAAATTACCTGGGCAATGTTCGGGTTAGAACGCATAATTACCAAAATTCCGCCGTTGATTAAAATGGGAACAATTAATGCAATAAGCCCGAACACAATGTGGGTAATGTAAAGGGTTTTGCGCTTCACCGGCACTGCGTGCATGGTGGCAACCGCGCTTTTTGAGTTTAAATAGGAAAACAAAAGCACAGAAATTCCAACGGTAAGAATCCCCAAAATAATGTACGGCACAGGGCTGCACTGGAATAAAGCAGAGTTTATGTACTGTTCACTTGCCCCGCCGAACAGGCCGATTGCCTCGTGATAGTCAATGTAAAACGGCAAAAGGCACAGCAAAAATATGGAAAGCGTATGAAGCGCGGGAACCCACCAAAGACGCTTTACATCTGAACGGAAAACCGCAGAATTAAAGCAGGATGTTCGCAGATTCATATCCAATACCTCCTAATTCGTAAATAAAAACTTCTTCTAAGGTAAGCGGCAAAATATCGCAAAGCAGCGGGGAGTAAGCCGCAATTTTGTTTTTAATCTCGCCGCTGTCGCCTTTAATAATTAAGCTGTAAACCGAGCCGAACTGCTCAGAGTGAAGCACGTTCAGTCCCTGCGTCAGCTCGTCGGGCATAAAGCCGGAAAACGCCGCCTGCACCTTGTGAATGTTGCCCTTCGCGTCGTCTAACGATTTTTCCAGCACAATTTTGCCGCCAAACATAATGCCCACATGGTCGCACACGTCCTCAAGCTCCCGCAGGTTATGGCTGGAAACAAGAACGGTAATGTCGCGCTCCGCCACATCTTGCAGCATCAGCTTCCATACGTTGCGGCGCATTACAGGGTCTAAGCCGTCCACCGGCTCGTCTAAAATCATCACGTCCGGCTTTGTGCAAATGCCCAGCCAAAAGGCCACCTGTTTCTGCATACCCTTCGAAAGCTTGCGCACCCGGCGTTTCGTGTCAATTTTAAACACTTCTTTCAGGCTTTCATAGCGCACCCAGTCCCAATCGGGATATAGGCCGGCGTAAAACTTTGCCATGTCGGCAATGGTATATGTGGGGAAAAAATATAAGTCATCCCCAATGCAAATAGTTTTATTTTTTAGCTTTATATTCTCATAAACGTTGTTTCCGTCAATCAAAACTTCCCCGGCGTCTTGCTTATAAACCCCGGTCAGATGCTTGATAATGGTTGTTTTTCCGGCACCGTTGGGGCCGATAAGGCCGTAAACCGTGCCCTTTTTCACATGCAGGCAAAGGTTATCCAAAGCTTTTGTGTCTTCAAAAACCTTTGTCACATTTTTAACTTCAATCATCTTCCTCCATCCCTTCTCATTGTATCATAAACCTTCATAATTTCAGCTGTAACGGTTTCCGGGCTTTCACCGCGGTAAAACAACTCGCCGGCAGCTTCGGTCAAATCTTTATACAGCGCTTTCACATAGGCGGTTTCCTGCGTCTGCTGCACCGGTGCAATAAAACTGCCCTTTGCCCGCTGGGAGTAGATATACCCTTCTTCCTCCAGTTCCTTATAGGCCCGCTGAATGGTGTTGGGATTAATAGCAAGAATGGAAGCCAGCTCGCGCACCGAAGGAATTTTGTCCTGCTCCTTCATGGCACCTGTGAAAATCAGCTCCTTAAACTTTTCTTTAATCTGCTCATACAGCGGTCTGCGGTCGCTAAAATCAAGTTGAATCATGGTTTTCCTCCTTTCCCTAACTGTGTTATCTGTACTAATACATATAATACAGTTAATACAGTTATTTGTCAAGGGGTTTTTCAAAAATTTTTTTATTTTTTTCTAAAAAGGACGATAAACCGCTTAAGAACCGCATATTTAGGCTCTTTAAAATCATGCGCGTCTTCTTATAAACATAGCGGAGTTTTAACAGCTTCATTCCGAATCGATACAGTTTACCAATGGCGTATTGGTTTTTTTGGATGTTTTTAGAAAGCCTAACCGCCCGTTTGCGAAGCAGGGAAAACTGCAAAAGAAAAATCAGCCGGTACCAAATTTGGGCCTCAGAATTGTCTGCGCCGCACCAATAGGCCGCAAACTGCTCCTCCATGGGGGCGCTAACGATTTTATCCATCTCTTCTTTTGTCAAAACCCCGTTTTCAATGGCAAGGGGAATAATGTCCGTGCCGGGCAAGAAATTCAGGCCGTGAAGCTGAAGCTCAAAGGGCGGCTGAAAGCGGCGCACCAAATGAAAGGTCTGTTTTAAATCGTCTAACGATTCAAAGGGGTGGTTTAACATAAAGTCGTAGCTTGCCCAAAACACGCCGGAGCGTTTTATTTTTTTCACAGACGAAAGAATTTCCCCGTTTGTTTCATAGCGGTGGAAAATGTCCCTGCGAATGTGGACCGAGCCGGACTGCACACCGCAAATCACCTCGCAAAGCCCCACGGAAACCAGCTTTTTCAAAACGTCCCCATCAACCATTTTCGGATGGGACCAAATGGTGAAGGGCAAATGAATGTGCCTGTCATACAGAGAAACAAACTCGTCTACCCAACCGGGCAGATTGGGAAAGATTTCGTCGTAAAAGTGCACGAAAACCAGGTTTTTCAGCTCCCGCTTGGCAATCAGCAGCTCGTCGATCACACTTTGCACAGACCGGGTGCGCACCTTTTTGATCCCCTTTGGCAAAAGGCGGCCTAAATTTGAACAGCAGCAGTAGGAGCACGTAAAGGGGCATCCCCTGGAGGCAATCACCTCATAGCTCATTGCAGAGAGTTGCGGGTCGCCCGGCTTTACCGTGTTGTTTTCAATAAAATAAGCATGTTCACACTTAACCGACGGAATTCCATATCCATCTATGTCGTTTAACACACCGTCCACCGAGTTAAAAACAGGCTTGCCGCCTTTTTTATAACACAGGGAGGGAACGTTTTTATACTCCCTTCCGCAGCGCAGCGCGTCGGCCAGCGCGCACATAGCGATTTCCCCGTCAGACCGCAACACAAAATCAGCACCGGCGTCTAACATCCGTTCCGGAAACATGGTGGCATATGCCCCGCCGCAAACCACCGGCAGGCCGCATTTTTTCACAGAGCCTAACACTGCGTTTACCGTGTCCATATACATAGAACTCATAACCGAAAGACCAATGATAAACGCGCCCGACGCGCGAATGGTTTCAACAAGCAAATCCAGCTCTAAAATTGTGGCCGGGGTGGGACCGCGGCTGTTAAACGCTTTAAAAAAGATCGTTACAACGTTGTAGCCGTGCCGTTTTAGGTAGCTATCTAAATACCGCACGCCCAGTGCCTTTACATTATAAAATGCAATTAATACAACGGTCTTTTTTTTCTTGTCCATTCTAACAGCGCCTTTCATATGAAAGAAAAAGCAGACTTTTTCTCGCAAAGATGCTATAATGGTTTTAAGCGAAAAAAATCCTGCATTTTGTAGCTGTATTGTTATGTATTACTAAATATATTCAGAAATCAACAGAAAGAGAAAGTCTACCTTTGAACGGAAAAGTCTACAATTTTTTTGTAAAAATCTGTTTTTTCTTACGCCCGTTCTTTTGCCCACTTTAAAAAGGTAAACTGTGAAACTCTTAAAAGTTCTGCCGCCTGCCGGGAGTTGAGCTTTTTTTCCCGCCATTTTGAAGCAATTGCGTCAAATGAGTCGGGAACCGGAATGGCTTTCCGGCCAAACTGAACGCCCCGCAGCTTTGCCGCGGCAATTCCCTCCTTTTGCCGCTGACGGATAAACTCCCGCTCTGTCTGCGCCACATAGGAAAGCAGCTGCAAAACAATGTCGCAAATTAAGTGTCCGGTTAAATCGTTATCCCGCCGGGTGTCAAGCAAGGGCATGTCCAAAACGACAATGGCCGCCTTTTTTTCTTTGGTTAAAAGCCTCCAGTGTTCTAAAATTTCATCATAGTTCCGGCCTAAGCGGTCAATGCTTTTTACAACAAGAATATCTCCCTCTTTCAGGCGGGACAAAAGCTTTAAATATCCCGGCCGGTTAAAGTCCTTGCCGGACTGCTTGTCACAAAATATATTTTTTTTCTTCACGCCAAAGGCACGCAGGGCCAAAATCTGCCGCTGTTCATTCTGGTCCCTGCCGGAAACTCTGGCATATCCATATGTGGTTTCTTTCATGGTCATTCCTCCATATTCATATTCTATATTATATCATTTTAGAAGAATGATTATTTTATGCAAGCAAAAATGTGTTGACAAACGAACGGCTGTGTAATATAATATGTTGCATAAAGTTGGATTTAGATTGGAGAAAGTAGGATATGCTTGCAAATGCACGGAGAAACAGAATCTGTAAATTGCTGCAGACCCAGTCCGCCGTAACAACGGCGGCGCTTGCCAAAAAGTTTAATGTTTCCATTGAAACAATTCGAAAAGATTTACTGAGCCTTGAAAAAAACAATGAGTTGGTGCGGGTGCATGGCGGCGCGGTGTTAAAGGCTTCGGCGCGGCCCTATTGGGAGCTTTCCAAACGGCTGGACGACAAGCGCCCGGAGAAGACCGAAGTTTCCCGCCTGGCGGCAAACTATATTAAAAACGGTGACAGCATCGCAATTGACACAGGCAGCACGGCAATTGAATTTATTGAAACGCTCATGGAGCGGTTTGACACCTTAACCATTGTCACCCATTCCATGGATGTGTTTCAAAAAGCACATGACTTTAAAAACTTTAACATTCTATTGTGCGGCGGCTATTTTTTAAACCGCGAAAATTCCTTTTACGGAACCTTTGCCAAAGATATGTTAGAGAGAATCCACGTAAGCAAGGTTTTTATCTTTCCCTGGGCCGTGTCGTTAAGCAACGGCATATGCGACAGCCAGCCTCAGCTGGCGGAAATGCAGCAAGAACTGCTCTCCGTGGGCGATAAGGTCATTGTTCTGGCCGACAGCAGCAAATATGAAAAGAGCGCGCTTATCAAGGTGGCAGACATGAATCCGGGCTACATCTATATCGCAGACTCCCGGCTGCCCGACGAAGTGAAAGAGGTTTATAAAAATAACAATATTACAATTATAACAGGGGAGGAAGACATAAAATGAAGGTTTTGTTAATTTTAAGTGACGGTATGCGGCCAGACAGTTTAGAGGGGCATCCGGTGATTGAAACGCTGAAGAAAAAAAGCACCTATTGCATCAACGCCCGAACGGTTGAACCGTCGGTGACCCTGCCGTGCCATATGTCGCTGTTTCACAGCGTAGATCCGTCGCGGCACGGAACCACTACAAACACCTATGCGCCGCAGGTAAGACCCATTTCCGGCCTGTTTGAGCAGCTGAAGCAAAAAGAGAAAAGATGTGCTATGTTTTATAACTGGGAGGAGCTGCGCGACCTCTCCCGGCCGGACTCCCTGAGCCACAGCGAATATTGTTCCGGTCATGTCTACGGATTTGAGGAAACGAACCGGCAGCTTTGCAGAAAAGCAACCCAATTTTTAACGGACAATGACGTTGATTTCACGTTTTTATACCTTGGCTGGGTTGACGAGGCAGGCCATGCCTTTGGCTGGATGAGCGAAGAATATCTGCATGCGGTGCGGGAAACCTGCAACATGGTTGGCAGTCTGATTGATACGTTGGGAGACGAATATACCATCATTTTAACAGCAGACCACGGCGGACATGACAGAATGCACGGAACCAATTTAAATGAGGATATGACCATTCCCATGTTTTTCTGCGGCGCACCGTTTGCACAAAATAAGCAAATTGACGGTGTCAGCATAAAAGACATTGCGCCTACGGTGGCAAGCCTGCTTGGGGCGGAGCCGGCCAAAGAATGGGAAGGCAGCGTTATCAGATGAACAAAATTACGGAAACACACGCGGTGAACCGCATGATTTTGCTGTTTACAGCGCTTTACTTAATCAGCTATGTGACAAGAATTAATTATGGCGCGGTGATCGCAGAGCTGGTCAGCGCAGAAGGAATTCAGAAGTCCCTTGCCTCCCTTGCGCTGACGGCCAGCGCGGTAACCTATGGGGCAGGGCAGCTTATAAGCGGTTTTTTAGGAGACAGAATTCAAGCCAAAAAATTAATTTTTTCGGGGCTTTTGGTAACCATTTTCATGAATCTGCTCATTCCTTTTTGCCGCACGCCCTATCAAATGACGGCGGTGTGGGGAATTAACGGTATGGCCCAGGCCTTTATGTGGCCGCCGCTGGTAAAGATTATGACGGTGCTGTTCACAGAAGAAACCTATAAAAAGGCCTGCGTAATTGTTTCCTGGGGCAGCTCCTGTGGCACAATTTTGGTATATCTGCTTTCACCGGTGTGCATCTATTTTGCGGGCTGGAGGGCTATTTTTGTTCTGTCTGCGCTGTGTGCGGCAGTTATGGCGGCAATTTGGTTAAAAAAATGTCCCGGCGTGAAAGAATTTTCCGGCGTAGCCGCAACTGAAACACAGGAGCGCAAGCCGCTTACCAGGAACATAATTTTCCTGCTGCCGGGCATTATGCTTGCAATTGCACTGCAGGGCATGCTTCGCGACGGCGTTACCACCTGGATGCCGTCTTACATATCTGAAACCTTTCACTTAAGCAGCAAAATTTCTATTTTAACCGGCGTAGTACTGCCGGTGTTCAGCATTGTAACCTTTCAGGTTACGTCGCTGATTTACCGAAAAAAAGTGCGCAACGAACTGCTTTTAAGTGGAATGCTTTATTTGACGGGCTTTACCGCTGCGCTGGTGCTGGCGCTGACAAACGGCGCAAACGCAGGTTTATCTGTGTTTTTAACGGCGCTGCTGACAGGAAGCATGCACGGCGTGAACCTGATTTTGGTCTGCATGGTTCCGCCCTATTTTAAGCGGTTCGGACGCATATCCTTTGCTTCGGGCATGCTGAACTTCTGTACCTATGTGGGAAGCGCGGTATCCGCCTTCGGAATGGCAGTTTTTTCCGAGCGTTTTGGCTGGAACAGCACGGTTTTTTTGTGGAGCGCAATTGCACTGTTCGGCGGCGGAGCCTGTCTTGCAATTTCAAAGTGCTGGGGCCGGTTTGCAAAAGAAGCATAAAAATAAGGGGCTGCAGCCTCTTACTGCAGCCCCTTTTTATTCTTACAGTTTATTTTAATTGTTCATATCCCTTTTCAATTTCTTTTTGCACCTGTTCTTTTGCAGGGCCGCCGGTGATATTACGCTCTGCAACGCAGGTTGCAACGTCAATGGCGTTGTAAATATCCTCCTCAATTAAATCGGAGAATTCCTGAAATTCCGAAAGGGAAAATTCGTCCAAATCCCGGTTGGTTTCCACCGCCCGCGCGACCATTTTTCCCACAATGGCGTGGGAGGAACGGAACGGAACGCCCTTTTTCACCAGATAGTCTGCAATATCGGTGGCGTTGGTAAAGCCGCCCTTTGCGCCTTGTTTCATTTTTTCGCCGTTTACTTTCATGGTGCGCACCATGTTGGTGAACACAGGCAGGCAAAGCTTCACGGTGTCCAAAGCGTCGAACACCGCCTCTTTATCCTCCTGCATGTCCTTGTTATAGGCCAAGGGAAGCCCTTTCATGGTGGTGAGAAGCGACATTAAATGACCGTAAACCCGCCCGGTTTTTCCGCGGATTAACTCCGCTACGTCGGGATTTTTTTTCTGCGGCATGATGGAGGAGCCGGTGGAATAGCTGTCGTCCATCTCCACAAAGGCAAACTCGTGGCTGGACCAGAGCACCAATTCCTCGCAGAAGCGGGACAGGTGCATCATAATCATGGAAAGAACAGACAGAAATTCAATGACAAAATCCCGGTCGGAAACGCCGTCTAAGGAGTTTGCAGTAACGGCGTCAAATCCCAGCTTTTCCGCCACAAATTCCCGGTCTAAGGGATAGGTTGTGCCCGCTAAGGCGCCGGAGCCCAAGGGCATAACGTTCACTCTCCTGCGGCAGTCCGACAATCTGTCTAAATCCCTGGAAAACATTTGAAAATAAGCCATTACATGGTGGGCAAAGGTCACGGGCTGGGCCTTTTGCAAATGGGTGTAGCCCGGCATAATGGTGTCTAAATGCGCTGAGGCCAAATCAAGCAAAACGGTCATGGTGTTTTTCAGCATTTCTAACAATTCGTCGTTTTCGTCTCTTAAATACATGCGCAAATCCAGGGCCACCTGGTCGTTGCGGCTCCTGCCGGTGTGCAGCTTTTTCCCTGCATCGCCAATTCTCTCGGTGAGAATGGTTTCAATGTTCATATGAATGTCCTCAGCGTCAATCGAAAATTCCACCTTGCCGTTTTCAATGTCTTTTAAAATTTCGCCCAGCGTTTTCACAATCAGCGCCGCGTCGTCTTTTGGAATAATGCCCTGCCTGCCCAGCATTTCGGCGTGGGCCATGCTCCCTTTTATGTCCTGCCTGTACATGCGCGCGTCAAACCGAATAGAAGAATTAAAATCGTCTACCAGCGCGTCTGTTGCCTTACTGAATCTACCGCCCCAAAGCTTCATGTGTGTCACCAAAACCTTTCTATTTTAATCCGTTGCATTTTATTTCGTGGTATGATATAATAATTTATTATACATGATAATTAAGAAAATCTCAACTTTTTTTTGAAATTCGGGAGAAAACAATGATTATTTTAGGAATCGACCCCGGAATTGCCATTGTTGGCTATGGCGTGATTTTCTATGACGGGCTTGGGTTTCAGCCTGTGGAATACGGCGCAATTACGACGCCCGCCGGGGACAAGCTAACCGACCGCCTGCGGGATATTTATGAGAGCATAGGCGTGCTGATTGAAAAGCACAAGCCGGACGCATTTTCTATTGAAGAGCTGTTTTTTAACACCAATGTAAAAACCGCCATCACCGTGGCCCACGGCAGGGGTGTGTGTCTTTTGGCGCCGTCCATTTTAAACGTGCCCATTTTTGAATATACCCCCCTCCAGGTTAAACAGGCCATCTGCGGCTATGGCCGGGCAGACAAGGCCCAGGTGCAGAGAATGGTGACGTCAATGCTCAAGCTAAACGCCATTCCGAAGCCCGACGACGTGGCCGACGCTTTAGCCATTGCCATGTGCCACGGCTATTCGGCCAAATATCACAACCTGATAAAAGAAGAAGGAATTTAAAACATATGATAGCATTTGTAGACGGAACAGTGGAATATATTGAAGAAACCGCGGCGGTGATAAATGCCGGCGGCTTTGGCTGCCGCATTTTTATGACGCCTGCCGCCCTTTCTGCACTGAAATTAAACGAAACGGTGCGGATACACACCTACCTGCGGGTGGCGGAGGATTTGTTTGACCTTTACGGCTTTTTGTCCCGTGAGGAAATGGACATGTTCAAAATGCTCCTTTCTGTAAACGGCGCTGGGCCAAAGGCGGCGCTGGCGGTTTTATCCGCCCTGTCGCCCCAGGCGCTGACGCTGGCAGTGGTGACAGACGACTATAAATCCATTACCAAAGCCCAGGGGGTTGGCCCCAAGCTGGCGCAGAAAATTGTGCTGGAGCTAAAGGATAAATTTAAAGGAAAAGAAATTGCAGTTGGCGGCGCGGCGGCCGAGGCTTTTTCCCCGTCTTCCGGCGGAAACGACGCGGTGGAGGCGCTGGTGGTTTTGGGCTATTCCCGTGGGGAGGCCATGCTTGCCGTGTCGAAGGTTTCAAAAGATTTCAGCACGGAAGATACCATTAAGGCGGCCCTAATTCAGTTAATGAAACAGTAGGAGGATAGAACATGCCCATAGAACAGGGATTTGAAGATCGGATTGTCACATCGAGAACCCTCGGCGAGGACACAGAAGTGGAATATAGCCTAAGGCCAAAAGCCTTAACAGAATATATCGGGCAGAACAAGGTGAAAGAGAACCTAACCGTTTACATTGAAGCGGCAAAGGCCAGAAAAGAGCCTTTAGACCATGTGCTGCTTTACGGCCCTCCGGGGCTTGGCAAAACCACCCTTGCGGGCATTATTGCCAACGAAATGGGCGTGAGCATTCGCGTAACCTCCGGCCCTGCCATTGAAAAGGCGGGAGATTTGGCGGCAATTCTCACCAGCCTGTCCCACGGCGACATTTTGTTTATTGATGAAATTCACCGGTTGTCCAGAAGCGTGGAGGAAATTTTATATCCCGCCATGGAGGACTATTCGTTAGACATTATTTTAGGCAAAGGCCCCGGCGCACACTCAGTGCGGCTGGATTTGCCCAAGTTTACGCTGATTGGCGCAACCACCAGAACGGGACTGCTCACCGCACCGCTCAGGGATCGGTTCGGCGTTATCAGCCGCTTAGAGCTTTACACGCCGGAGGAGCTATCGGAAATAATCGTCCGCTCGGCGTCGATTTTAGGAACGGAAATTGACAGAAGCGGCGCGGTGGAAATTGCCCGCCGTTCCAGGGGAACGCCCAGAATCGCCAACCGGATGTTAAAGCGTGTGCGGGATTTTGCCGAGGTAAAGGGCGACGGCAAAATAACGGAAAAAATTGCAGACCAGGCCCTTTCCCGCATGGAGGTGGACAAGCTTGGGCTTGACATGATTGACCGCAAAATGATGATGTTCATCATTGAAAACTTCGGCGGCGGCCCTGTGGGACTGGACACCTTAGCGGCCTCCATCGGCGAGGACTCCAACACCATTGAAGACGTATATGAGCCATATTTATTGCAGCTGGGCTTTTTAAACCGAACCCCCCGGGGCAGAATGGCCACGGTGAAGGCTTATGAGCATTTCGGTGTGAAATATGAGCGGGAAGAAACAAATTTGGCCCAGCAGTCGGTATTCGGCATAGAAGATTAAAGGCGGTGTGCCATGAAAACAATCAATATCGGGCTTTTGGCCCATGTAGACGCCGGCAAAACCACGCTGACGGAACAGCTTTTATATGCCGGCGGCGCGGTGCGAAGCTTGGGCAGCGTGGACAGCGGCACCGCAAAAACCGACTTTTTGGAAATTGAAAAACAGCGTGGCATTTCTGTTGTGTCCTCTGCGGCGCGGATTGAGCTTCCGGAAAAAGATGTGGCGGTGAATTTAATCGACACCCCGGGCCATGCGGATTTTTCCGCCAGCGTGGAGCGTGCGCTTTATATTTTAGACGCGGCGGTTTTGGTGGTTTCCGCCGTGGAAGGCATAGAGGCGCAGACGGAGCTGATTTTAGACGCTCTGAAAAAAACAAAAACCCCAACCATTGTGTTTATCAATAAAATCGACCGGGCGGGCAGCGACGTTGCAGGCGTTTTCAAAGCGCTGGAAAAGCAAGCCGGCGCCTGTCTGTTCATGTCGGAAGTGACGGATGAGGGAAGCCGGGAATGCAGCGCTCAAAACAGGAGCGGCGATGCCTTTTTTGAGGCGGTATGTGAATTTGTGGCAGACGCAGACGACGCGTTTGCATTGAAATATTTAGAAGAAAGCGTAACAGAGCGCCAGGCGTGGCTTTCTGTTACGCAATTGTTTTTAAAGGGCGAAGCCATGCCCGTTTTCTGCGGCAGCGCCCAATTGGGCATGGGCGTTTCACAGCTGCTTTCTTTTGTTGCTGAAACCGCTGACAGCAGCGGCGGCAAAGCCGCATTGGGCGGCGTTGTTCAAAATGCAGACAAGCCGATTCTTTCCGGTATTGTTTACAAGGTGACCCATGACAAAAGCATGGGCAAAATCGCCCATTTGCGCCTGTTTTCCGGCGAGGTGAAAAGCCGGGGAGAGATCACCGTTTCCTCTTTTCCTGAAAAGCAAAAGGTAACTCAGGTTCGGCGCTATGTTGGGGAAAAGTTTACCGACATCGGCTTGCTTTCCGCCGGAGATGTGGGCGCTGTGTGCGGCCTGAGCCATGTGAAAGCGGGGGACACGGTGGGCAAGGCGTGGAAGGAACAAAACCTTGCTTTCAGCACGCCTTATTTAAGCGTTCAGGCCTCTTTGGCAGAAGAGGGGGACATTCGTCCCCTGATTGCGGCGTTTGAAGAGCTTTCCGACGAAGAGCCCAGCCTTTCCATGCAATATGAAAGCGGGGAGCAGGAGCTAATTATCAGCGTCACCGGAAAAATTCAGCTGGAAATTCTCACTGCGGTGATAAAAGAACGGTTTGGGCTGAATGTTTTGTTCTCGCCGCCAACGGTGATTTATAAAGAAACCATTCAAAAAAGCGGAACGGGTTTTGACGCATATACCATGCCAAAACCCTGCTGGGCGGTGGTTTCGCTTGATTTTGAGCCGCTTCCCTTAGGGTCGGGCTTTGTGTATGACAAAGGTAACGTGCCTAATGACCAGATGTTTTACCGTTATCAGCGTCATGTGGAAACTGCGGTTAAAGAAACGCTTGCCCAGGGGCTTTACGGTTGGGAGGTAACAGACCTGAAGGTTACGCTTTCAGGCGGCGAACATCACACGGTGCACACCCATCCCCTTGACTTCTTTTTGTGCACCCCCATCGCGGTGATGAAAGGGCTTAAAAACTGCGGAACGCGGCTTTTGGAGCCCTATCAAAAGCTTGTGGTATCTGTTCCGGAGGAATTTTCGGGCAAAATTATCGGCGATATCATTGCCATGCGGGGCGTTTGTGAAAACCAGACCATTGCAGACGGGCGATTTTTGCTGGAGGCAACCGTGCCGGCAGCGGAGAGCTTAGACTACAGCGCCGTGCTTTTGCATAAAACTGCCGGCAAGGGAACGCTAAGGGCAAGGTTTTGCGGATACCGTCCCTGCCCGGAAGGGTTTACTGCGGAAACAAAACGGCGGGGCGTAAACCCCTTAGACCGGGATAAATGGATTTTAACCAGGCGTTCGGCCATGGGAAAATAAAGAAAATGGAGGCCAGCAATGAAACAGCTATTTGACACGAAGTTAAAAAAAGGAATTGCCATAGCCGCGGCGGTGGCGATGACAGCAGGAATTGCTGCGGCAATTTATATTGGCGCGGCCAGCCGCCGGGAGAATCGCTCGGCGGAGGACATAACGTTTGCGCCTTACCGCCAGCTGTATACGTTGAAAGCAACAAAGCTGAAAGACTTGGAAAAGGTAAATTCTATCATTGGTTTAACAACCTTTTACAGTGAAAACGCCAGAATTGTGAACCAGGAGCAGGCTACAGACGGCAACAAAAAGGGGCTTGTGTTTGAACTGGAAGAAACAAGAGCTTATCCCATACAAAGCAAAGAGTGCCGCCAGCAGGCAACGGTGCTTTTGGCGTTAATTCCAAAGCTGGATTTTGTGGAATATAAAATGAACGGCGAGGTCTACCGCCGGTATCAGCAGTATGGCGAGGAAAGCCGGGGTAAGGTGTTTGTGCTTGCAGATGACAAGGGCTTTTCTGCAAACTTAAAAAGCGGCTCAGACTTTGCAGCGTTTATGGATCAGGTTCGCCCGGCTTACGAGAGCCAGAGCGTTCATGAAGCTGCGGGCAAGGCAATTTTGGCTGAGCTGAACGGAAAATTTTCCGGCGGTGAGTTTGGAGCCGAGGGCCACACCATAATGAGTGCGGAAACAGTAAACGGAAAAACAAGGGCCTGCGCGGTTTTGGCTTTCGGCAGCTATCGGTTTATCAATGATAACTTTGTGAGAATCGAAGGCGAAACAATAACACCAGCTGTGCTTACATTTCAAGTAAACGACAAGGGAAATTATATGTTTGAACATGCAGAATTTGCGATTGAGGGCATGAAATATGAAGACGCTGTGAATGAAATGTTTGTGAAGGAAACTGCCGAACGCACATTGGCAAATCACGAAAGAATTTTACAGCAGCTTGAAAATGATGAAAAGCAGCAGGCGCAGAATTATTTAAAACAGCTGGGCAGAAACAGTAAAATTGGCAAATTTTCTGATTTTCCTGCAACATATCTCTCAAAGGTTGGCGTTTCAAGCGAGGCGGCCAACGCCATTTTAGAAAACGACAAGTTGCTGTCCTACCCCATGTGGGTGGGAACGCAGGAGTTTATAGAAGACGGAAAACGTTTTGTTTACGAAACAAGCTATGAAGAAGGCAACTCGTCGGTTGCGTTTAAAAAGTATGACTATGAAACGAAGCAAACCGTAGAGGAGTTTAAAGTTTCAGCCGCAGATGGGAATTTTGTGGGTTAAAGACGGTCTGATTGGAGGAATAAAATTGTTTATTGATAAAACTTTTCAGATATCTAAGGAAAAAAATCATGCGATTCTTTCTTTTGAAAACGCACAGCTCGAAACGATAAGCGGAGATGTGACGGAATTAACTCTGGAAAAAGAAGAAAGCGGCACAAGGACTTTTTGCGGAGAAGGGTTGCGCATAGCGGATAAAATTAAAGATTTGTCCGGCGGGTTGTTTCGCGTTACAAGAACCATATGTAATGCGTCGGACACATCAAAACAGTTTAAATCCATATTTACGGTGAAAACTTGTTTCGTGCCGGAAAAGTATGTAATTCCCTGTGTGTTGTATAATGGAAATCAGTTTGGCGCCGGAGGATCGCCCGCAGGTCTGACAAAAGACGGCGCGCCCTGGATCTTTGCTTACGACAGGGAGGGCATACCATCCTGCACTGTGTCAGAAAACGAAAATTTCGGTGCCGCGCTGTTTGCGTCAGACTGCGACGCACATAGCTTAGAGAGCGCCTGCTCTCTCATAAAAAGAGACGACGGCACTTTCATGCACAAGCTGTATCATCCGGTCACGGAAGCACCTGTGACTTATTCAGGAAAAAACAGGATGACAGAGCGATTTGATCAGTATTTTCACCTTGCACCCGGTGAAACGATTTGTCTTAATTTGTTTGTGTTTGTCTGTGTGCCTAAATGGAAAAACTTTGCCATGGCAAATTTGTTGGATAGAGTTTCTGATGTTTTTAAAAATAAAAAAACGCCGGATAAATCTCCTGAGCGCGTGTGGGAGTTAGGAATTGCATTTGCCCGTCAGCTCATGGGCGATTTCCACGGACACAAAATGATTTATACAAATTTTTCGCCGAAAACTTACAGCCTGCAGCATTCTGGCAAACTTTCAGACAGTGCGCTTGCAAAGCTTTTGCAGGACCCGGAAAATACGCGAATTCAGCGCTGGAATGAACGGTTTGAAATTGGCTGGGCAGATCAGGGATTGCTGAATGCGCGCATGCTCGCTCGGCACGGATACAAAACGGGGGACACAGAGCTTTTGAATAACGCGGTAAATGTGTTTGACAGCTGGGCAGAAAAACAACTGGAAAATGGGCTGGTGTATACGGAATTCCAGCACTATTACAACGGAGAGAAAGATGTTGTGGTTGACACGTGCAATTTAGGCTGGGCGCTGGCGGAATTTGCGCGGATGTATCAGTTCATGCAAAAAATTGGAACAGACAAGCCAAAGTATTTAAACTTCTGCATTCGCCTGGCAGACTTTTTCTGCACCCATTTTAATGAAGAAACAGGTTTCGGAAAGACCTGGACGATGAACGCAAAGCCTGTTTCAACAGTCGGCTCTATCGGCGGATTTGTGATAACCGGTCTGCTCGAGACCTATCTATTAACGCATAACGAAGCCTATCTAATCTGCGCGAAGCATGCTCATGCACTTTATACCAAACGTGATATAGACGAGTTTGTTTGTACGGCTGGGGCATTAGATTGCGCCTGTGTAGATAAGGAAACGGTGTATCCCTTTATCACGTCGTCATTAATGCTTTACGACATCAGCAAAGAGCCGCATTTTTTGGAAACAGCCCAAAAGGCGGCCTATTATTTCTGTTCATGGATGTTTGTTTACGATACGTTAAGCGCACCGGACAGTGATTTTAACCAATTTAACTATTACACCACGGGTGGGACGGCGGTCTCCGCAGAACACCCTGCGATAGATGCATGGGGGGCTGCCCCTGTGACAGAGTTTGTGCGGCTTGCAGAGCTAACGGGTGACAAAAAGTGGGTCGACCGTGCCAAAGCCATGTGGTGCAATGCAATTTTGTGTATCACAGAGGATACGAAGCAGGAAATCCACGGTCAAACCCGGCCGTTGGGCGGCCAAAATGAGGGATTTTTTCAGTGCCGCTGGACGAAGTATCGTCCCACCTGCGAGGAACGGGGGCATTTTAACGACTGTCTCTCTGCCTGGTGCGGCGCCTACCGGATGAT
This sequence comes from Congzhengia sp., assembly GCF_037235575.1. NCBI lineage: Bacteria > Bacillati > Bacillota > Clostridia > Eubacteriales > Oscillospiraceae > Congzhengia > Congzhengia sp. Next base: position 103,833 of record NZ_JAXUNN010000038.1, read on the forward strand.
GACCATTGCAAATTTAGAAGACTCGAACAGCCTTGATTTGCTTAGATAAAAAACACAACTGATTTGTGGGCAACGGATTTGAAAAACGAGCCTTTAAATAAGTGTTTTAAAATGCAATATTATTTTATGTTAGCCGGTTCTTATAAGAACCGGCTAACATACTTTTGTCGGAAATTTGTTTTCAACAAACAAATTTTACGGGTTGAACCCGACCGCAAACAGCAGGGCAAAAATGCCGATGATAACAACCGTATAAATGGCGGAGGGCAAAATGTTTGTTTTAATAATTTTTCCCTCCGCGCCGGAGGTGCCCACAGTGGCGCACACGGCTACGGCGTTGTTGATGCAGGTAACGTTGCCGATGGCGCCGCCGATTACCTGCATGGCCACCACCAGCACGGTGGACAGATTCAGCGCCTGGGCAGTTTCAAACTGCAGGTTGGTAAACAAAAGGTTGGAGACGGCGTTTGAACCGGATATGAAAGAACCCAAAATGCCGATGATGGGAGACAGCACCACAAAAACAGACGCGCCGGCGTTTGAAATAAACTCCGCCATAATTACCATCATGTTGTGCAGACCACTTTCGTTGATGTCGGAAAACTTCATCACCTGCACCAAGGCAATGCCGAAAATAATAGCCACCGCCGCACCGCCAATTTGTTTGAAAGTGTCAATCCAGGCAGTTTTCACCTCGTCTAAGCTCATTTTGTGCATGAAATGGGTTAAAATGGCTACAGGGATAAAGGGCAGAACACCGGGAATGTTGGCCCATTTTAATGAAAAATCTAACTGCTCTACGCCGAAAATATTGTTAAACTGAAAAACAAACGGGAAAGACGCATTGGTGTTGATAATGTTCTTTATGCCCAGCTCCGGAATTCTCGTAATAACCAAAACGGCCGCAATCAGCACGTAGGGCGCCCAGGCCAGCCACAAGGGCATATCGGAGGGCTTTGCCCGTTCCAGTTCTGTTTTCGAGCGCCAGTCTGGCTTCCACTCGGTTTCCGGTGCAAATCCCCAGGTGTTTTTTGGAACTAAAAATTTCTTCTTTGCGGCAAACACGGTAACAATCAGGCCAATGAGCGCCGCTAAAAGTGCCGGAAACTCATAGCCAAACACCGCCGCTACAATCACATAGGGTACAGAAAACACAATGCCGGAGAAGAGGGCAAAGGGCAAAACGGCCAACGCTGGTTTTATGGACTTTTCTTTGCCGAACACCTTCGTCAGCACCGCAACCCCCAAAAAGGGAACAAAAATACCCATTACCGCGTGGGGCAAAGCGGTCCAAACAGAAAGCTTTCCTGCAAACTCCGGCCCCACGCTTGTGCCCAGCTGGGTTAAAGCGGTAGATACCGGCGTTCCCACCGCACCGAAGGAAACGGCGGTAGAATCAAAAATTAACGCCACAGTGGCTGCGGCCAGGGGCGGAAATCCCAGGCTTACCAAAAGCGGAGCTGCCAGCGCCGCGGGCGTGCCGAAACCTGCCGCGCCTTCAATAAACGAGCCGAACATCCAGCAAATGATAATGGCCTGAATCCGCTTGTCAGAACTGACGCGGGTGAAACCGTGATTGATGGCAGACATGGCGCCGGAGCATTTTAACGTGTTCATAATTAAAATTGCCCCGAAAATCACCAGCAGCACTTCAATGGAGCTTAAAAATCCATAAACCGTACAGGCGGCAACGGTGACAAAACGCATTTTCCACGCGAAGATACCTGCAATACACGCCACCAGCCACGCAATGGGCAGCGCACGTTTCGCAGACCAGTTCAGAATTGTCATTAAAATCAGCGTGATTAAAATTGGTGCAAAGGCAATTAACGCATACATAAAAACGCTCCATTCCGCCGCGGATTTTCCGCGGGAAACAGAGCGTTTCATTCCGGCGGCTGACTGCGGCTAAACAATGATAGTTTTCACAGCCAGCGGTTTTTTATGTTGCTTTTTCAAAATTTTTTTAATTGGTCTGCCGCCTACAGCAGATTTTCCACGGCGTCTGCCATTTCGTTCAGCCATTGAGCGCCCAAAAGCTCCACAATTCCCTTGTCGCAGGCAGAGGCAATTTCCCCTGTAATGGGAAGCTTTGCAATGTTTTGAATTCCATATTTTGCGGCAATATCCTCAATGTGGCTTTCGCCGAATACCGCGTGTTTTTTCTTGCAGTCGGGACATTCAAAATAAGACATATTCTCCACAATTCCCAAAACCGGCACATTCATCATTTCCGCCATTTTCACGGCCTTTTCCACTATCATGGAAACCAGCTGCTGGGGCGAGGTGACAACAATAATCCCGTCCACGGGGATAGACTGAAACACCGTCAGCGGCACGTCGCCCGTTCCCGGGGGCATGTCCACAAACATAAAGTCCACATCGTCCCAGATTACATCGGTCCAAAACTGCTTCACGGTTCCTGCAATCACCGGCCCGCGCCAAACCACCGGGTCTGTGTCGTTTTCCAGCAGCAAATTAATCGACATTACGTCAATACCGGTTTTGGTCCGCACCGGCAAAATTCCCTCCTCGGTTCCGGCGGCCTTTTGCTTTAGCCCAAAGGCCTTGGGGATAGACGGGCCGGTGACGTCTGCGTCTAAAATTGCGGCTTTAAACCCGTCCCTCCGGGTGAGTACCGCCAGCATGGAGGTGACGGAGGATTTTCCCACGCCGCCTTTGCCGCTGACTACGCCGATTACTTTTTTTATATGCGAAAGCCTGTGGGGTTCTTCCAAAAAGCTTGTTTTTCTTTCAGAACAATCCTGCCCGCAGGATTCGCAGTCGTGTGTACATTCACTCATTTGTTTTCTAACCTCCACATTATATTTATTTTTAGTATACCATTTTTTCCACGTTTTGTCCATTCACAAAATTAATTATTTAAATTTTTTGGAAAAAGGTTGACTTTAAAGCGCGCGTGTGCTATATTTAATGATGTGCAATATGTACAGATTTTATTTTTTTCAGGAGGAACATCTTAAATGCAGACAGGCAAAGTGAAATGGTTTAATGCACAGAAGGGTTTTGGCTTCATTGCTGCTGAAGACGGTACAGACGTATTCGTTCATTTCTCAGCGATCGCAATGGACGGCTTTAAAACACTTGACGAAGGTATGGACGTACAGTTCGAAGTTGTTGAAGGTGCAAAAGGTCCCCAGGCAGCAAATGTCACAAGGGCGTAATCTTCAGATTTTGGGCTTCATATATATATGCTAATTTAGTTTTTATATGTGACACTTAAATTCAATGCAACACATACCAATCAGCCCCGTAATCGAAAAGGTTATGGGGCTTTGCATTTTTTAGAAAGGTTTTAAAAACATGAGTGTGATAAAACGTGCAATTGATTCAGAAGGACTGGTGCGGGTGAGCTTTGTTGACAGCCGCGACATTGTGCAAAGAGCCTTTGAGATACATCAAACATCACCTGTTGCCACGGCGGCTTTGGGCAGAACCTTAACCATGACGGCGCTGATCGGTAGCGGAATGAAGTCGGAAGAGGACACGGTTTCGGCCATTATAAAAGGGGACGGGCCGCTGGGTTCCATTGTGTGCACGGCCGACGGTCGGGGCGCGGTGAAAGGCTGTGTGGGGAATCCTGATGTAGACCTTCCGTTGAAAAAGAACGGTAAGTTAGACGTTGGCGGCGCAGTTGGCAAGGGGTCTTTGGCTGTCACCATGGATTTGGGGTTAAAGGAGCCCTATGTGGGGCAGGTGCCGCTGGTTTCGGGAGAGATTGCGGAGGACTTTACCTATTATTTCGCCAAGTCACAGCAAATTCCCACGGCTGTGTCTTTAGGCGTTTTGGTGGATACGGATTACAGCGTGAAGCAGGCGGGGGGACTGTTTGTTCAGCTCATGCCGGGCTGTGACGAGGAAACCGCCGCATTAATCGAAGAAAATGTAAAAGGGCTCGACTCTATAACCACTATGCTGGAAAATGGAGCTTCTGCCGATTTAATTATCACCAGCGTTTTTGCAGGCCTGTTTTTTAAATATTTAGACGAAGTGGAGTATGAATACCGGTGCGACTGCAGCAGACAGAAAATTGAGCGGGCGCTCATTTCGCTGGGAGAAGAAGAACTGAAGAAAATGATGGAGGAAGACCACGGCGCCCAGGTAACATGCAGATTTTGCCCTGAAGTTTATGAATTTTCTGAATTTGAGTTGGACGCGCTTTTAAAAAAAGCAAAAAAATAAAAAATTTTGCTTGACATTCTTTTGTCTTTCGTGTATAATAATTTTTGTTGGTTTTAGAACCAACATGTGGGCGCTTAGCTCAGCTGGGAGAGCATCTGCCTTACAAGCAGAGGGTCACAGGTTCGAGCCCTGTAGCGCCCACCACGTCGCAGCAAACTACGCTGCATTCAAAAATCCTACTCAAATGAGTGGGATTTTTTCATATGCTCCGTTGCTGCTCCTCTTTCGCAAAAGGTCACGCTTGCTGTGGCTATGCCCTTGTAAACGCGGGCATCACGCCTCCGCCGCGCTATCAACCTTTTGCGAGTATGCGCCTGCGGCGCAAAGATATCTAAATTGTTCACTCTTTCCACATCGGAGTAAGCTTTGCTTGCTCCGATTTTTCTTTGCAAAAAAAAGATAGCAGTTCGCATTGTTGCGGCACGCCATTTGGCGTGCCGCTTTTTGATATAATGTATGTCACGAACGACAAAATATGACATATACTGATATTGGGATTTGTTCCCAATCAATTATCTTGGAGGTTTTATTTTATGTCTTGTTGTTCAGGATCAAACAATTTTAACAGAAACGAATTAGAGCGCGCAGTCCGCGCTGCTGAAAGGGCCGCCTGTATGGCAGAACGTGCTGAAAAAGCTGCATGTGAAGCTGCTTGCACAGCAAAAGAAGCCGCTTGTGCGGCTGAAGCTGCTGCTGCAAAAGCAGCAGAAAGCGCCTGTGAAGCACAGGAGGCACTTCGGGAAGTGCGCCGCATTGTTGAGGAAGCCGTCGACGACTCCTGCGGCGGTTTCGACCACGGCGGCTGTTTCTGCCGGTAATCGTGTTTTCAAAAGCCGCCATACGGCGGCTTACATAGAATTCTGAAAAAATCATGGAATATCACTGCGGATTTCACATATATTATGATTGTGAGGCAAAAAATTAAAAAAACTCTTGACAGTGCCAGATGATTATGCTATAATAACAAAGTCGCAGGAAAATTTTATTGAATGCGGCTCGGTAGTTCAGTTGGTTAGAATGCCAGCCTGTCACGCTGGAGGTCGTGGGTTCGAACCCCATCCGAGTCGCCAACCCATGCCTCTGTAGCTCAGTCGGTAGAGCAAGGGACTGAAAATCCCTGTGTCGGTGGTTCGATTCCGCCCGGAGGCACCACCGTGTTATTTTTTAGATGTTATTGTGCGGGAGTGGCTCAGTGGTAGAGCGTCACCTTGCCAAGGTGAACGTCGCGAGTTCGAATCTCGTCTTCCGCTCCAAAAACTAAAATCTTGCCTTAAAGTTAAGGCAAGATTTTAGTTTCAAAATTGAATGAAACGGCGCCATAGCCAAGTGGTAAGGCATGGGTCTGCAACACCCTGATTCCCCAGTTCAAATCTGGGTGGCGCCTCCACGTTGCGGCGAACCTTTTGGTTCGCCGCATTTTCATGCGAAAATACGGCTTCACTTAATCGGCTGCCGCTCCTCTTTCGCAAAAAGGCACGCTTATGCCTGTTCACTTGCAAGCTCGCTTGCAACGGCTTACAGTTACTGCCGCCTTTTCGCGAGTATGTGCCTGCGGCGCATAGGTATTTTTTTTGGAAGGGTTAAGCCATCTAATATATCCTTTTTCATATGTATTTACACAGCCAATCAATTTATATGGTCAATTGTTTGAAATATGACAGTTGGCTTTTTACAATTTACTTAATTGTAACTAAATGGTTCTTTTTCAGTGCTATATGTATATTTTATCAAATTTGGTACATCATAATGGCAAATAACTGTTATGGTACAGATTTTTCAGCAAAACCCGTAGTCGTGGGCTGTGCGGGCGCTGTTGAAGGAAAGAGGAGTATTATTTATGGAAAAAATTAAAGCTATTCAGTATGGATGCGGAAAAATGAGTAAATATACATTGCGATATATGTACGAGCACGGAGTACAAATTGTTGGTGCAATTGATATAAACCCTGAAGTGGTCGGAATGGATATTGGTGATTTTGCAGAGCTTGGTGTCAAAACGGGTGTGATTATCAATAGCAATGCCGACGAAATCTTGGACAACACCGATGCTGATATCGCAGTTGTTACACTTTTCAGTCTGGTTAGTGACTGCTACGAACACTTTGTTAAATGTCTGAGTCGTGGAATCAACGTCATCTCGACCTGCGAGGAGGCTACCTATTGTTGGACAACCGACCCTGTACGTGCTAACACTCTTGACGTTATTGCCAAAGAACATGGCTGCACATTTGTCGGAAGCGGAATGGAGGATACTTTCTGGATAAACATGGTCGGTATGATTGCTGGGAGTTGTAATAGTATCAAAAAAATTGAAGGCGCAGTAAGCTATAATGTTGAAGATTATGGTTTGGCCTTGGCAAAAGCTCATGGGGTAGGATTAAGTGCAGATGAATTTGAAAATCAAATTGCACATCCTGAAACTATAGAACCATGCTATGTATGGAACTCAAACGAAAGCCTTGCCGCAAAGCTTGGACTTACAATTAAAAGTCAGACGCAAAAGTGTGTTCCGTATTTTAAGGAAGATGATGTTTATTCCTCTACAATGCAGCGAACAATCCCTAAAGGAGAGTGTATTGGAATGGCGGCTGTGGTAGAAACTGAAACATTTCAAGGTCCAATCATTGAAACCAGATGCATAGGCAAGGTATATGGTCCCGATGATGGCGATATGTGCGATTGGAAAATTATTGGCGAACCGAATACCGAATTTCATGTAGTCAAACCTGCTACAGTTGAGCATACATGCGCAACTATTGTCAATCGCATTCCGAGTGTATTAAATGCGCCGTCGGGTTTGGTAACTGTTGACGAATTAGATGAAATTTCGTATTTAGCCTATCCAATCGAATTTTACTGTTGATAAAAATAATTAAACCTTGTTTGATCATTAGAGAAACAACAGATTGTAAAAGATTTTCAATGTCTGAGACATTGAAAGAACAAGTAAGATGACATTCCATGTTATGAAAAACACCCGCGCTTTGCGCGGGCGTTTTTCATAAACTTTTTGTATGTTCATTTGTTTCAGTTATGCTCTGCATATGTAGAGCTTCCAAACCCAAGAATGAGCATAAAAATAGGGTTTAATAAAATTAATCCGATTGCAAATCCCACACCGTGCCCAAATGCTTTTGATAGCTTAAAATATTGGAGAATGGAAATAACGGCAACAACAATATACAAAATGAGTGCGATAATGGCTGCCAAACTGTTTTGCATGCTGTTAAAGATTCCAGCAAGAATTGCTGCAACAACACATATCCAGAACATGGACGGTTTCCAGCATATCCGATACAGAACGTGCCCGTTCAGAATCGGGATAATTGATTTCCAGCCGGCTTCCCCGGCCTTGGTGAATATTTTCCACTGCGCAATTACTAAAAGAACATAGTAAACGATAGCAATTATGCTTATCGTTGCGAGTGAACCTAAAATAAACGCCATAATTTCAGAATCTGACATTTTAACCCCTCCTTTTTTTAATGATATTATACTATATGAATAAAAATATGTCAATAATAATAAAAAAATAGGTGATTATGCACAAAAACATGTATGGAAAATTATGCAAAATTTTAGTAAAACGATGTTTAGAAAGGAATGAAACAGTATGAATGAAATTTGGAAACAATTATATAATGCGGCAAAACAAAAGCTGAACCCAAAGGTTATCTCGCCATTTGTGGAAAGCGGAGGCGTGGCAGCGGCTGTGCTGACAGAAAAGGGAAACATTTACACCGGCGTGTGCATTGACACGGCCTGCACTCTTGGAATGTGCGCCGAACGAAACGCCATTGCAAACATGATTACCAATGGTGAAAGCAAAATCATAAAACTGGTGTGTGTGATGAGAGACGGAACCTGCGGCTACCCCTGCGGCGCCTGCCGGGAGTTTTTCATGCAGCTTGGACGGGACAGCGCGAATATAGAAATTTTAACAGACCTAGACGGCCTAAAAACAATTACGTTGGGGGAACTTTTACCAAACTGGTGGGGTGGTGATCATTTATGGGAGCATTAAAATGCAGAATAATAAAGAATCCCCATGGAAATGAGGCCAAATAGAACGATCAGTCCTAATAGGATTTTGTCTTTTCAAATTACCTCTACCAGGTCGCCGTCTTTTTTGCAGTAAGAAAGCACAAAACATAATAGGCCCAGGAAAAATAAAACGTATATAAAACAAGTTGCAGGAGGCGAAGGTTTATAGTATAGTATTGTTTATGAACGGAGGTGCCATTCATGGATCTGGAAAAATGGTTGAAAGAATATGAAGAGAAAATAACAGGTCTGTTTCACAGCCGGATTTTGTTTTTGGGGATTCAGGGAAGCTATTCCCGGGGCGAAGCGGACGAAAACAGCGACATTGACGTGGTTTTAATTTTAGACCAGGTTACGGCAGACGACTTGAAACAGTACCGCAAGGCCATTGACCATATGGATTATCGGGAAAAAATCTGCGGGTTTGTTGCGGGCGAGAAGGAGATTTCCGGCTGGGAAAGGGCAGATTTGTTCCAGTTTTATTACGACACGGTTCCGATCATTGGCTCCCTGGACTATTTTGTTCCTGCCCCCGGCCGGGAAGAGGCGGTGCGTGCCGCCGTTGCCGGCGCGTGCGGAATTTATCACGGTGCTTCCCACAACTTTTTGCACGGACAAAGCGGCGCGGTGCTGAACGGCTTATGCAAAACGGCGGCCTTTGTTATGCGCGCAAGGTTGTTTTGTGAAACAGGAACGTTTTTTAGAACGAGAGCGGAGCTTTACGCCGCTGCGGACAAAACAGAGCGGGAACTTTTAGACGCGGGACAGCGTTTAAAAAGTGACGAAACGCTTTTAAAATCGGAGTTTGAAACCATAACGCAAACGCTTCTTTCGTGGACAAGCGAAATGGTTCAAAAATATTCAAAACAGGTTGGGAAGTACATATGAACATTTCATTTTACAAAGCGGATTATAAGGATTTAAAAAAGCTGCTGTCCCTGTGCAGGGAAGCGGCAAATGCGCCTTACAGCACTTGGAACGAGAACTATCCGAACGAGGAAATTTTAAAACAGGACATTGCCGCGGGCACGTTATATATCATTCAAATGGATCACCGGGACGCAGGATTAATTGCCGCAGGCGAAAACGGAGAGTTAAACTGCTTGCCCTGGGACGGGGCGGCCTGCCGCCCGTGCGAAATCGCCCGGTTCGGGCTGGTTTCACAAATGCGGGGCAAGGGCCTTAGCAGGCTGGTGCTCAAAGAGGCCATAGAGCTGTGCAAACAACAGGGGTTTGACACCATTCGCCTCATTGCAAGCTGCGGCCAGCCGGTGGTAAAACGGCTGTATGAGGGTGAGGGGTTTCAAAGCTTTGGCACGGCACGTTTGTTTGAGCACGATTTTGTGTGCTATCAAAAAAGGATTGTCTGATAAAAACAAACCGCGGGGTGATTCGCGGTTTGTTTTTTTATAAATCGAACATGTCTTTTTTGTCTTTGCGGTCTTGCTTTTCATATACATAAAAATCACCGTTTTTGCTGCATACGGCAAGATAAATGTCTTTAATATGCGAAATGTTTTGTTTTTTCAGCTCTTTATTCAGCCAGTCTTCGTTATAGCCCGCATTTTGCAGGTTGCCGGAAAGCACCTTGCCGTCTAAAATCACGTTGGTGTATAAGGTGTCTTCTGCTGGCGTTAATTTTAGGTCCTGGGTTTTAACAGGCCGCGCCGCAGTGGTTGGCAGAATACTGATTTTTCCGTTGGACTCCTGCACAGCGGTTTTTATGTCGTTCAAATTAAAATATCCCAGCAGCCGGCACTGCATTAAAAATTCGTTGATGTCAATTTTTGCCTTGTCAAAGTTTTTGTTATAAATCTTTCCGTTTTTCATTAAAATGATCGTGCGCCCCTCCACAAACCGGCGAAACCCCAAGGATTTGCAGGAAATTTGGGCAAACACAATCACCGCAATGGCATAAATCACCATAGCTACCAGCGGGTCTAACATATTCTCAACATCTGACGTAGCAAGTTCCGCCGCAATGGAACCGATGGTGATGCTGTTCACATAATCGAATAGATTCATTTGTGAAATTGCCCGGTTTCCAATGAGCTTTGCCAAAATAAACATAACGGCAACGGAAAGCAGGGCGGTTAGGGTTACGCTTAAAATTTCCACAGGTATCATTTCCTTTTCATTGTTTTTGATTAGTTTAACCACTTTTTGCACCTTCATGCGGGGGCAAAATTTTTTTGAATTTTTTATGTTTACTCTTGACTTTTCAGTGGGAATTTGGTAATATGAAAGGCGGTATAGATGGTGGTTTCTTTTATCATGAAAACGATTACCAATTGTCTATTATTTTATATTTCAATAAGGAAGGATGAAAAAACATGGCAGGAGAAAATTTAGACGCATTCAAAAATACCGCCAGCGGTAACAAAGAAATTGACGCCAGCAAAAAGGTGAAAGTTGGTATCATCGGAACAGGTTGGATTGCCGGTGCGCACATTCAGCAGTATCTCCAGATGCCCGACGTTGAAATTATCGCGGGCGCAGACTTAATTCCCGGAAAAGCAGAGGCGTTTTTTAAAGAGAACGGCGTTACCGGCGCACGCTGCTATCCCGACCACGTTTCCATGCTCGATGCAGAGCCCGAGCTGGACGCTGTCAGCATTTGTACATACAACAAAACCCACGCAGAGTGCGCAATTTATGCACTGAAAAAAGGCGTTAACGTTTTGCTTGAAAAACCCATGTGCGTAACAACTGAAGAAGCATTGGAAATTATGAAAGCAGAAAAGGAAAGCGGCAAAATTATTTCCATCGGCTTCCAGCCCCGTCTTGACCCCAATATGCAGAAAATTAAAGCAATTGTGGACAGCGGTGTGCTTGGCAAAATTTATTATATTCAGACAGGCGGCGGCAGACGTCACGGCATTCCTACGCCGTTCGGCACAACCTTTATTCAGGAGGACACCGGCGTTATCGGCGCAATGGGCGACATTGGCTGCTATTCATTAGATATGGTGTTAAACGCAATTGGTTATCCGAAGCCGTTAACCGTTACGGGCTACACCTCAAACTTCTTCGGTAAAGACCCTCACTATTTTGAAATGGACGGCAAGCCGGCTGAATATGCCGATCTTTTCGGCGTTGAAGATTTTGCGGCAGGTTTTGTTCGTTTAGAGGGCGGCATTATTTTAGACTTCAGAATTGCATGGGCAATGCACTTAGACACACCGGGAGACACCATTATCATGGGTTCAAAGGCATCTTTGCGCATTCCTTCCACAGAGTGCTGGAACGGCGAGTTAGATAAGCCGATGGTAATTTACACAGAGGTTGCAGGCTCGCAGCTTGAAACAGTTGTTCCCAAAATCTTTGTAGACCCCAACGACCCGACCCAGTCCTGCTTCTACAAAAAGGTTCGCTCTTTCTTAGACGCTGTGAAAGAAGGCGGAAAAGCGCCTGTTCCTACAAGCCAGATTCTTTACAACCAGGCAATTATCGATGGTATTGTAAAATCTGCTAAAATTGGCAAGGAAATTGCAATTGAACTTCCGGAGGTTTGATTGATATGGGAAACTTAAAAATTGGTTTGCAGCTGTATTCTGTGCGCGACGACATGGCGCAGGATATGTATGCCGCATTGAAAAAGGTTAAGGAAATCGGTTACGACTATGTTGAGTTTGCCGGCTACTTCGACCACAGCGCAGAGGAAGTAAGATCTATGCTGGACGAAATCGGCCTCACATGCGTTTCCGTTCACCAGGCTTATAACCTGTTTTTAGAAGAGGGGCAAAAGGCTGCCGACTATTTAAAAACCATTGGTGCAGACTATGCCGCAATTCCGTGGATGGCGGCGGAAGACCACAAGGGCTGTGACCACTATGACAACGTAATAGCAGACATTACAAAAGTGGGCCGGCTGTTAAAGGACAACGGCATTCAGCTTCTTTACCACAACCACGATTTTGAATTTCAGAAATATGACGACAAGTTCTTATTAGACTGGCTTTACGAGTCGGTTTCAGAGGATTTGCTCCAAACCGAGGTTGATACCTGCTGGGTGAAATATGCAGGCTACGACCCCTGTGAATATTTGAAGAAATATACCGGCAGAAGCCCGGTAGTGCATTTGAAGGACTTTACCTGCAAACGGTTTGCAGGCGGCCCTGCCTATGCGCTGATTGACGAAAACGGCAAGGAAATTAAAACCACAAGGGAAGACAATGGGTTTGAGTTCCGTCCCGTTGGCATGGGCCTGCAGGACTTCCCGGCGATCTTAAAAGCCGCCGAAGAAGCAGGAGCTGCCTATGCGATTGTTGAGCAGGATGCGTCGGTTGACCGTCCGCCAATGGAAGCAGCTAAGCTCAGCCGTGAATATTTAAAGAAAATCGGATATTAAAAACAGAACCGCCGGGCAATTTGCCCGGCGGTTTTTTTACTTCTTTTTGAAATCAATAATCAGCTTCCCGTCATGAAAGGATAAAAATTTGTTTTTCTCTTTCATCTGCCCGGTTTTTCTTTTTCCGGCAGGCACAATGTTGTTTCTGCGCCATACGCTGAGGATGATGCCGATAAGCGCCATCGTTACACAATAGTCCGCACCGCCGTAGGAAATGAGCGGAACGGAAAGGTCTGCAAAAGGAAACAAATTAAAATTCATTAAAATGCTGAACACAAATTTAATCGTCAGCACCAGGCAGGCAGAGAGGGAAAGGAAAAAACCAAATCTGTTTTTTACTTTGTTCACCGTTAAAAACAGCCGGATCAAAAACACGATTACCACAGCAACCAGAAAAAGTCCCGCAATCCAGCCGAATTTTGTAATAATGTTTACCAATACATATTCATTTGCGGCATTGGGCATAGTTCGGTCGATGGGCGCGCCTAAAATATCGAAATTTGTGGCGCCGATTGGCTTTGATGCCATGAGCCACTTCTGGGCCGTCATGGGCAGATATCCTGCGCCCAGCGGGTCGGCGTTATAGTCGATAAATGCCCAGAGTTTTGTCCTTAAATATTCCGGCATGAGAAAGAATCCAATCACTGCGGCGAGAAACAAAAACAGACAGCAAATAAAGATATATTGCTTTTTGTTTTGCAGCGTATTGCTTTTTAAAACCGCCACAGCTGCCGATACAAGGAGCATTACCGCAAAAATTAAAATGTTAATCATGGACGGATATAGGGCGGTGAGCACCATTGGCAAAGCGGCAAGCAAAAAAAGCTTGATAAAATCAGACCATCGCTCTGCCTGGCACAGCCACACAGACAGTGGAATAATGGTGAAGTGCAGAAGCCCCGCAGGTGAAAAACCATATCCTGCAAAATATACGACTCTGTGTGAGCCGTTTATCCGGGCGCCGAACAAGCCCAAAATCAATATAAGGTTAACGGCGGCATAGAAAAACCAGGATAATTTGAAAAGCTTTGTGTAGTCGAACATGGTAACGGAAAGAAGCACGGCTAAGCCCACACCGGAAAAGAATAAATAGCGGGGAAATTGAATTTGCCCGGAATCTTGACCGATGAAATACATGGCTGCCCCGCCGAAAAGCGCAATGAGAACCGTCAGCAGCAAAAGCGACCACTCAATTTGCGGACGGTGCTGTTTGTCCAGCCGCGTGCCGATTACATCTGCATCCCCCATGGCGGCAATGGCTTTGCCTAAAGCTTCGTCTTCGTTCAAGCCCTCAGACAGATAGGTGTCTTTTAATTCGTCAATATGCTCGGAAAGCTCCTGCCGGACTTCGCTGTGCACCGCCTTGCAAGAAATATGTAGACAGATTTGATCTAAAAAGGCGCTTATTTTATTCATAGCAGGCCCTCCTAAACGCGGTTATGCTGGAAACAGAGCCAATTATGGTGTTTACTGCATTGGAATAGGTTTTCCACTCTCTTTTTTTCTCAATTAACAGCTTTTTGCCCAGCGGCGTAATCTGATAATATTTTCTGCGCTTCCCGTTGTCTGCGTCAAACCAATAAGAGGCAATGGCGCTTTCATTTTCCAGACCGTGCAGCATGGGGTAGAGCGTGCCCTCCTTAAGCTCAAATATGTTTTCCGACTGCTTTTTCAGCTCTTGGGTTATCTGGTAGCCATACATATCCCTTTTCTCCAACAGCGACAAAATTAAAATGGAGGTGCTGCCTTTCATCAGTTCCTTGTTAATTTTCATGTGATCACTCCTATACATATAAATTCTATATACATAGATTTTCTATGTATTAAGTATAGCAGAATAAATATTTCTTGTCAAGAGAAAAATAAAAAAACTCCGGGCTTATATGCCCGGAGCTTTTTTTGGCGCTTACAGTAATGACTCATACAGTTTTATAATATCTTCCACACAGGTGTCCTTAGGGTTTCCCGGACGGCAGGCGTCGTCAAATGCAGACTGGGCCAGGAATGGAATGTCTTTGGGATTTACAATTTCTTTTAAATCAGCAGGAATGCCTACGTCTTTAGATAGCTGTTTCACTGCGTCAATTGCCGCTTTGCGATATTCCGAAGCGTCCATGGAATCCACGTTTTTCACACCCATAGCCCGGGCAATTTCCCGATATTTCTCGCCGGCGGCCTCTGCATTATATTCCATAACCGTAGGTAAAATGATAGCGTTCGCCACACCATGAGGCGTATCATACAGCGCGCCTAAGGGGTGCGCCATGGAATGAACAATGCCAAGCCCAACGTTGGAAAAGCCCATTCCGGCCACATACTGTCCCAGCGCCATGCCTTCCCGTCCCTCGGAGGTGTTTTCAACCGCTCCCCTTAAAGAGCGGGAAATGATTTCAATAGCCTTTAAGTGGAACATGTCGGAGAGCTCCCAGGCTCCCAAGGTGATGTAGCCCTCAATTGCGTGGGTAAGGGCATCCATGCCGGTAGCCGCGGTGAGGCCTTTCGGCATGGACTCCATCATGTCAGAGTCCACAAAGGCAACCACCGGAATATCGTGGGGGTCAACACAGACCATTTTACGGTTTTTTTCTGCATCAGTGATTACATAGTTAATGGTAACTTCAGCCGCTGTGCCCGCTGTGGTGGGAACGGCAAAAATGGGAATACATTTGTTCTTAGTGGGGGCAACCCCTTCCAGACTTCTCACGTCTGAAAATTCGGGGTTGGTAATAATAATGCCGATGGCCTTAGCCGTATCCATTGAGGAACCGCCGCCAATGGCAATGATATAGTCGGCCTGTGCTGCCTGAAATGCCTTAACTCCGTGCTGCACATTTTCAATGGTGGGGTTGGGCTTTATATCGCTGTAAACCTCATATGCGAGGCCTGCGCCCTCCAGAACATTCAGCACCTTTTTTGTCACGCCAAATTTGATAAGGTCCGGGTCGGAACATACAAAAGCCTTGTGAAATCCGCGGCCTTTGGCTTCTTGGGCAATTTCGTTAATTGCACCGGCGCCGTGATAGGATGTTTCGTTTAAAATAAATCTGTTTGCCATTTCACATTACTCCTTTATTATTTTATTGATAGTATATGCAGCTTTTCTGTTTCCAACCATATAGAGCCTGTGCTGTAAAGTTTTTCTTATGATACTGTGTTTTTCACAGGCCGCGTTATGTCTAAAATTTTGCTGACGTCAAACAAATCCTCCAGCTTGTCCGCGCTGTAATAAAGTTCACTGCCGCCGATTACCCGCCGGCCCTGGCGGAGATAGTCATTCCCCATGGTCACGCTGGACTGGTTTGAATTTGCCGGACAGAATATGTTAAACCCTTTTGTTTTTAAGTATTTAAACTTTTCGTTATCCTCTTTATATTCGCCGCTTTTCACAATGTCTGTCCCGCCGGCATATATTAAAATATTTGTACTGCCTACAATGGGTTCAACCTCGGTTTCCCAGCGGTCGGCGTCGGTTTTCAGCCTTTCCAAGCTGTTGTTGGCATATGATGTGTAGGCCCAGCTGTTGCTGGCAAAGGTGTAGCCCAGTTCTTTTAACCGGTTGGCCACGGTTTTTGCTTTCTCGATATCGCCTTCTTGATACCCCTCGCCATTTGGATTGGTGCGGTAGCCCAAAACGCCGTCATATCCAGTAACGGCCAGGGTTGCCCGGGCGCCTTGATAAGAAAAGTCCGGATGTTTATTGATAAAGTTTTCTAAAATCGGCACCAAATCGAAAGCACCGGTGGTAACAGTGCCGTTTTCGTCTGTATATTCGCAGGCCGGAAGCCCGTCTTCGCCGATAACGATTTTTGACGCAAACCCATCACCTTTTAAACTGGTGTAGTAAGAAACGTCTTCCTGAGAAAGAACAAGGGGCTTTTTGCCCTCGGGCAGATAGATATCGCAAAATTCAAAGCCGTCGCTGCTGCTTTTGGCGATGTCGTTTAAGTCCACCAAAACATATCCCCGGCTGTATAGACTGTCTAACATTTTCGAAAACTCCGTAACGGTAACCATATTGCGGTCATATTTATCCGCGCTTTCGTCTTTGTCGAAGGCTTTCGACGTGTCGTAAACAAGCGTGCGGAACGAAATGTGTGGAATTTTGGTGTTGTCTTCAAACTTTACCAGCTTTGCTTTCCCGTCCTCATATTTTAAAATCGCAGCCTTTAGTTCTTTCTTTTTTTCATATTTCTCGCCGTAGGATTGGATAATGTCAATGGCCTTGTCATAGTCGTAGCCCGCGGCGGCAAGGTCTGCACTGGAAACAAGCTGGGCAATGTCCGGCTTGTCCTTTTTACCGCCGCCAAACAAACCGGCGATGCCCCGCACCGCGGCGACAATACCTGTAATGACAAGTGTCAGCACAAGCAGAAAAGCCACAATGACAATGGAAAGGCGGGTGATAATCCGCTTTTTTCTGGCCTTACGCCGTTGAGCGGCAAGAGCGCGGCTACGCTCCGATTCACGGTTGGCGGTTTTTAAAATTCCCGCAATATCATCGTTATATTTTGTTTCTTTATATTTATCATCAAAGTCGTAAATACCTGTGTTGTTTAAATTTTCACCTTTGTTGTTTTCATCGAATGGTTCAGACATGGTTTAAGCCTCCCAAAATTTATCTTAAACTTTATTATATCAGAGGAAAGGGCAAAAAGCAACAAAGTGTGACGAAAAAAAGGCGGAACATTGTAAAAGTGCTGTAACGGCTTGAGAGGACTTCATGAAAAAGCCTTGATAAAACAAGAGGTTATCTTATATTTGAGTAAAAATTGTTGCATATTATATTATTTTACATACCGGATGCGCAGCAGGATATAGAAAATTACTGTGGGGATCACAGGAATGGTCCAGATTTGCAGTCCTTTCAAATACCATATGAGACATCCGCCGGCAATGCCTGACAGCCACGCGAAAAAGGGAATGGTGCTTTTAGGCGGCTCCAGTTTCTTGCGGAGCAGCATTTCTGCGACAGCCAGTCCCGCCAATAGCATGACGCTTAACACCAGCGAACGGGTAAAATGTGATAAATAATTCGACATTCTTGCCACACCAACGAGAATGGCCAGCCCTCCCATGAAAAACACCACTGTTTTATGGGAAAGGTTTCCACCCAAAAAGGTTCTTTTTACGAGACTCTGCAATGCAAGGCTGCCGTTATATAAATTTACGATCTGAGTAGTGTACGAACATAATGCCAACCAGATGATACTCGGAATTGCCATTTGCAAAAGTAAGATTCCATAGGTCAGGTTCTGCGCATCCATTGCACGGGCAATAAAAATACCGTACAGATTACCAAGTATAAGCGCAGCTGCATAGGCCAACACACACAATATAACGGAACGTCTGCTTTTCGCAAAACGGCAGATATCCGGCATAGTGGTGGCGGACATACAGAAATTTCCGACGATCAGCGTACATGCGGCGCCAAAAGACAGCTGAGCTTCCGGCTGGCCGTGCAGCAAAAAGCCAAAGCCGCCTTTTATGGTTCCGAGATGTATGATATTGTATATGGTCAAAACGATGATAATCGGGACAGCGATACCGCTGACAATAACCATGCCTTTCCAGCCGTTGCACGCTAAAAATATACTGATTGATAGGATGAACAGGGTAGTAATCACAGCCGGGAAAGGCCAGCTTGGGAAAAGGACAATGAAAATATTTGCCAGCCATTCCCCGTTTATGCCAACCCAGATGATCATTGCAAGTATAATCAATACGGAAAATACAGAAGCAACTTTACCGCCCAATATTTTTTGTATCAGATTTACACTGGTATAACCTGACTCGTAACCGGCCATACCCCAAAAAGCAGCAATAATGCATAAAACCACATTTCCGGTCAGGGAGGCAGCAATGGCATTCCAAAACGGCATGGCACTGCCCAGCTGAACGCCGATTGTTATCCCGGAGGTAGAAAGCGCAAAGCCGAACAGAATAAGCGCAAGCTTTGCGGTGGCTTTTCTTTTTTCTGAAGGAACAGGAGAAAAAGCATATTCATATGTTTCATTAAAAAAAGAAGTGATATTCTGAAATCCTTTCATATTTTACCTTCTCCCGTCATTCTGTTATGATCTGAATAGCATCTCTTCCTTGCTCTTTTACTGTATAAAGCGCCTTATCTGCCAATTGGAACGTTTCCTCGACAGAGCGGCTTCCGATGATTGCGCCTCCGATACTGAGCGTAGCAGGCAAAGAAGCGTTTTCATAGCTGCATTCTTTCATTGCTGTCTGCAAGGCCTCACATTTCTGCTCAATGGATTCCATATTTTCGGCAGCGTTTATGATATACAGCATAAATTCGTCGCCACCCCAACGGCAGAGAATGTCTTCTTTATAAAAAATACGTTTTAAATGGTATCCCATACACTTTAACACAGCATCGCCGCACTGATGTCCGTAAACATCATTGAAATGCTTAAAATGATCTACGTCTATCATCAGCAGCAAGTCGTTTGTGATGTCTGTTCCAGGCGTAAGCCGTTTCTTTATTTCCGACTCTGCACCGGCCCTGTTATAAAGCCCGGTGATATTGTCATACATGCCCAGCTTAATCAGCTGCTCTTTTTCCTGATATGCTTTTTCTGCATTGGTAAGAAAACCAAGTAAGCTAATCGGTCTGTGATAGGATTCTGCAGTAGAAACCACGGAGAAAGTCAAACGGAAGTGCTGCCATTTTCCGTTATTGAGCTTACAGGTCAATTCGACGTCATAGGCTTTCTGCTCCAGCCCATCGGAGAGCATTTTTTCAAATTGCTGATTGGTTAAGGATATTTCTTTGTCCGGTCTTTCCAAATAAGCGCTGAAATTGCTGATTTCAGAAGGCATGGCCAGTTTGTTTGCAGATTTACCGAACAGCGACAATTTGTCTGTCATATAGTCATATTTAAAGCCTGCCTCTCCCACGGTATCGGCAAACATTTGATAGCTTGCGGCGTATCCCTGTATGGAAACACTCTGACGGTTTTTAATCCGCATATAGATGACGATGCTCATAATTGTCAGAACAGAAATCGTTATAAGCACACAGATAATTTCAAAGGGGTAGGAATAAACAAAATCCCCTAGGCTTTTGCCGGAAATGGTTCGGTTATACGCCAGGCTTTCGTTGATATCATTTCTGTTGATGCCTGCAATGGTCTGGTTCAGCAGCGGTTTTAATACTGCACTTTCATTTGTGCAAATTCCAAACCTTAGCTGCACGCTGACATTGATGGGGATAGACACAAGTTCCCGGTTTGTATATCTCTGAGTATAACTGAGACCGGTATAAATATCGCAATACATGGCATCAACCTGTCCTGCACGGATCGCCGCCAGACATTCTGCCGGTGTGTGAAAGGGCTTATGTATAATGGAAGGATTTTGAGAAAGGATGGGATAGCCTTCTATTTCCGCTACCGTATATTTCGCTGCATCGCTCAAATCTGTATTTTTGCTGCGCAGCATCATCATTCCGGATTCTAAATAGGCGTCGGAAAGCTCTAACTGATAGGTGTTTTGTTCATCGGAATAGACTGCTGCTAAAACCGCAATATCAGCTTGACCGTTTTCTGCCATTTTTATGGCGTGCATATAGTCGTTTGCCTCAATATATTCTACTGTTAGGCCTGTTTCTTTCTCAAATCGTCTTATAATATCAACGGCAAGTCCCCGCGGCGCACCATATTTGCCGTCTAACGACGAAATGGGCTGCCAATCGTCTATCACAGCGGCCTTTACGGTTTTTTTTCGGGTAATATAGTCCTGTTCCTCCGGTGTAAAAGCTTCTCCGGCAATTCCATGTGCGTAGGTAATATTGCCTGCAAGTAAAACAACAAGTGCTGTCCAAACAGAAAGTATTTTTATTGTATCATATATTTTTCTGTTCATAACACCATCTGCCTTTCGCGATTGTTATTTGCAATAAGGTAACCGTACGCAAAACGTATCTCTTTTTATTATCAACATGAAGCGTATGATAATTTTTATCCGCAGCATATTGAAGTATTGTAATTATATCACTCATTTGTGCAAAAAGCAAGATTCTTATTTTTTCGTTTTGCAGGAAAGGCGAAATAATATAATTGCAGAACAGATAACTATGATAATAATTTTTATTGGAATTATTAGAGTTCATATTTAGATAGATTTATAAAATGGCATATAAATGAAAATAAAAAAATGTCTGAAAAAGCATTTTTCAGACATTTTTCATTGATTGGCAAAACAGATTATTCCGCCTGTAACATATTTTATTGATAGTCGCCCAAATAAGTTTTGTTTGCTTCAAACAGTTCGTCTGTCATCTGCTTAATTTCATCTAACGAGCACACGGCACTTGTTAAAGGATCCATGCAAACCGCCTGAAAAACCTTGCGCCTGTTTTTCTCCATTGCAGCTTCAACTACCAGGTTTTCCAAACGGGCGGTGGTGTTCACCAAAATTGCCAGATGGGCCGGAAGATTGCCCACATAAGTTTTGTGGTAGCCGGCCCGGTCAGCAAGCACAGGAATTTCCACACACGCGTCGCTTGGAAGATTGGGAATGCAGCCGTCGTTTATCACGTTTCCGTTAAATAGAAAAGGCGTGTG
This sequence comes from Congzhengia sp., assembly GCF_037235575.1. NCBI lineage: Bacteria > Bacillati > Bacillota > Clostridia > Eubacteriales > Oscillospiraceae > Congzhengia > Congzhengia sp. Next base: position 125,007 of record NZ_JAXUNN010000038.1, read on the forward strand.
GTCGCCGATTCTGGCGTTAAAAATGTTTGCTGCATATTCTTCGCTTTTCTCCAATGAAATCTGATCCACCGGGTTCTCTTCAAGCCACTGGTCAATCTCGTCACGCCAGTGGCCCTCGCGCTCTAAGCGCAAATTTAGCGAAAAGGCATAAAGCCCGGGATTCCAGTTGGTGCTGTGGGTGCAATATGTTTCAATGAGATCCGGGCGCTTTCTAAACCATGGATTATATTCCGAGTTGTGGCCGGAGGATTCGGTTACATAATAATCTAAGTTTAAAAACATGTTATTTCTAACGATTTCCTTATTATAAAATTCTGTATTCTTTAATTTTTCACACAGAAGTGGGTAAAGGTCTTTGCCGCCTCTTTGCAGCTTTAAGTAAAAGGCCTGGTGGTTCACACCGGCGCACAGATAGTCAATTTCCTCTTTCGGAACCTCAAGCCATTCGGCCAGCATTTTCACCGTGCCCTGCACACTGTGGCACAGACCGGTAACCTCCACGTCTGTGTAGGTCTGCATGGCCTTGCACAGCATAGACATGGGATTTGTGTAGTTTAAAAACACTGCGTTGGGACAATATTTTTTTATATCCCCGCAAATTTCCAGCATTAAGGGAATGTTTCTTAGCGCTCTGAAAATTCCGGAAACGCTTCGGGTGTCGCCCACATTGATGTCCACCCCATATTTTTTGGGAATTTCAATGTCGTGCCGCCAAATGTCAATGCCGCCGTTAAACACGGTGCACAAAACACCGTCTGCTCCGGTTAACGCCTCTTCTCTGGATAAAGTTGTCGTAAGTTTTGCCGGTTTGTTCGATGCCGTTACAATTCTTTGGCAGCACTCACAAATTGCCTCAAGTCGCGCAGAGTCTGTGTCCATCAGGCAAAACTCCGCATCATGAAACGCCGGAAAGGTTAGAAGGTCGCGCACGATATTCCTTGTAAAAACAAAGCTTCCGGCGCCGATAAATGCAAATTTTTTCATGGTCTGTCACCCCTTTTTTTATTTAACTGCATCATATCACAGGAAGATGAAAAAAACAATGGAGCATTTTGCTAAATACCTGGACAATTATGCTAAAATGATGTATACTAACCCTGAGGTGGTTTTATGGCAGACGAAAAACTTTATATTGGCGAACAGCAAGATAAATTTAACCAAACATCCTCTGAATATCTTCATGTAAACAGCTGCGGAATTCAGCGGACAATGGGTGCTCCATACCGGGTAATACGCAAAAACGGGCGGGTGGACTATCACATTTTATATATTGTGACGGGAGAATGCCGCGCCTGTTACGGCGATAAAATTTATGTGCTTTCCCCCGGCGGCTTTGTTTTCTACGAGCCGGGGCACAAACAAGATTATCAGTTTGGAAAGGGCATTGACACAACCTCGTTCTGGGTGCACTTTCATGGCACAGGGGCACCCTCTGCCGTTGCAGACTGCGGCATTTCGCCCGGCCCTCATTTGAGGGCCAAAAACAGCAGTGCGGAACACTTTTTTCAGCTGATGGTGAAAACGTTTTATCCCGGCGGCAAAATTTTTAAAACACGCCTGAACGGGCTGCTGTTAATGCTGCTGTCTGAGCTGGGGGAAGCAAAGAAGCAAGCCGCTATTTTGGACAAAATTGCAGAGGCGGTAAGCTTTATCCATTTAAACTACTATCTTCCGATTGACATAAACATGCTAGCAAAAATGAGCAATTTGAGCCGCAGCAGGTTTTTGCATGTATTTAAAGAGCAAATGGGCACATCGCCGCTTCAGTATCAACAACGGTTTAAAATGGAAAAGGCCAAGGAGCTTCTTTCGGTTGGCAGCCTGTCCGTTTCCCAGGTGTCTGCCATGGTGGGATTTGATGACCCTTTTTATTTCAGCAGGGCGTTTAAAAACTGTGTCGGCATGCCCCCGTCTGCATTTCGGAAGGCGCACGGTGAGAAATAAAAAAAACGCCGGAGCAAATCAGCTCCGGCAGAGGAAGGGGTTACCTTAAAATTGTTTGTGATCTTCTGCCCGGCGCGTTTAATGACGGGCTGATGGTTTGGCCGCTTTGATTTGTGTTGGGAAACCCAGCATTTTGAGGAGCAGTTTGCATCTCGCTCTCTAAAACGGCTTCTCTTGCGTGCATAGGGTCTTTAAAAACGCGGATAAACAAAATGTTGTCAATGCACCCGGCGGTTAAATCACCGTTTACTTCTAAAACGATTGCATTTTCTGCAATTCCCACAATTTCGCCGATAACTTTTTCTTTCAGTCCTAAATTCGAGAAAATAATTTCTGCCGTACTGCCTACATTGCCACTTAAAAATCTGCGCATCACAATTTCCTTTCCTGGTTAATTTAGAATTTGTTTGCCTGAATGGTCTATGGTGTAATTGTCTTTATAAATCAGGTCTGAAGCTTTTACAAAGGTAAACCCATCGGCCTGAAGCTTTTCAATCACCTGCGGCAAAGCCTCCGGCGTGTTTTTGGCGCCGTTGTGGAACAGCATAACAGACCCGGGCTTCACCCGATTGGTAACGCGGGCGGTGATGTCAGCCGCAGAAAGATTTTTCCAGTCTAAACTGTCAACGTCCCACTGAAGCACAAACATGCTTTGGTTTTGCGCCTCTTTAATCACTGCGTTGTTATACTCGCCATAAGGTCCGCGGAACAAAATGGGGCGCGTGCCGGTTAAATTTTCTATTTTGTCATTGCATTTTGAAATTTCTTCTTTTATTTTTGTGTCGGAAAGCTGGTCAATGTGGGGGTGCGTGTCTGAATGGTTCATAATTTCGTGCCCCGCGTCATGAAATTTTTTTACTGATTCGGGATATTTTTCCACCCAGCTGCCCACCATGAAAAACGTAGCCGGCACGTTATATTTTTTTAAAATGTTAATTAAAACATCAGTATCGGCGTCGTCCCACGCGGCGTCGAAGGTGAGGGCACATACCTTTTCGTTCCCTTTTTCCACGCTGTAAATGGGCAAAAGCTTATCCCCGCCGTCATTCCACACGTCTGCGCTTTGCAGAGTGCCGATGGTAAGAATGCACACGGCGCAAAAAATCAGCGCCAGGTAAGACACCGCTCTTTTTTTGTTCATAACAAAAACTTTCATTTCTTCACACACCTTTTTTGAAAAGTAAAATAAAAATGTGCCATCAAATGACAGCACATTTTATCATTCGTATAGTTCATTTCTATTCGGTGTGGAAATGAATTATGCTTAATATTCTATTTTTCTTCCTGCCCTTTTGTCAAGCTTTGCTTTTACTGCAATGGGAAGGCCAAACAGGTTGATAAAGCCGGCAGAGTCCGCCTGGTTATAATCTTCGTCCTCGCCGAAGGAGGCCGTCAGCTCATCATAAAGCGTGTAGGGGCTTGTAACGCCTGCGTTTATGATGTTGCCCTTGTAAAGCTTTAGCTTTACATCGCCGGTAACGGTTTTCTGGGTTTCGTCAACAAAGGCGCAAATAGCCTTGCAAAGAGGCGTGAACCACTGGCCGTTGTAAACAATGTCCGCCATCTTCTGGCTTACCATTGCCTTAAAGTGCGTGGTTTCCTTGTCTAAGCAAATGGTTTCCAGCACTTCATGGGCGTGGTAAAGAATGGTGCCGCCTGGTGTTTCATACACGCCGCGGCTCTTCATGCCCACAAGCCTGTTTTCCACCACGTCGAAAATGCCAATGCCGTTTTTTCCGCCCAGTTCGTTCAACTTTTTAATCATTGAAACGCCGTCTAAGGCTTCGCCGTTTAACTTCACCGGAATGCCCTGTTCAAACGAAATGGTAACATAGGTGGGTTCGTCCGGCGCCTTTTCGGGGGAAACGCCCATCTCTAAAATTTTATCAAACATGGGCTCGTTGGCGGGGTCTTCTAAATCCAGCCCCTCGTGGGAGAGGTGCCAAAGGTTTTTATCCTTGGAATAGTTGGTTTCCCGGGTGATTTTTAAGGGAATATTGTGCGCCTCGGCATAGTCAATTTCGTCATCACGGGATTTAATATCCCAAATACGCCAGGGGGCGATGATGTCTAAATCCGGGTCGAACGCTTTTATGCCCAGCTCAAAACGCACCTGGTCGTTGCCCTTGCCGGTGCAGCCGTGGCAAATGGCGTCTGCGCCCTCTTTGTGGGCGATTTCTACCAGCCTTTTTGCAATGATGGGGCGGGCAAAAGACGTTCCCAAAAGATATCCCTCATATTTTGCGCCGGCCTTTAACGTGGGCCAGATAAAATCTTCTACAAATTCTTTATTTAAATCCTCTATGTAAAGTTTGCTAGCGCCGGTTTTAATGGCCTTTTCCTGCAATCCGTCCAGCTCGGTGCCCTGTCCCACATCCGCTGCCACGGCAATTACTTCGCAGCCATAGTTTTCTTTCAGCCACGGAATAATAATTGAGGTGTCCAGTCCGCCGGAATATGCCAAAACCACTTTGTTGTATTGTTTCATTTTTTTATTCTTCCTTTCAAGTTAAAAATCATTTTCTATTTATTATTATACAGTTTAAATTCAAATTGTCAAGGCTTTTTCCTGAGAAAATTGTATTTTTATGCATAATAACATGAATAATATGCATTTAAATTAACTGCTTGTGCATTTTTATGCAAAGGATCATTCAGTTGCGTCTTTTTTCCTTTTGTGATAAAATAGTAATAATTTGGAACTTATTTTATTTCGTTTCGTCTAAATTAGAGTAATGAAAAAAATTTGGAGGTACATAAAAATGAAAAAGTTATTTGCTTTGTGTTTGGCAGCCGTTTTGCTGCTGTCGTTGAGCATCCCTTGTTTAGCGGCAGAAACCATGCTTGCCCGCGGGGAAATCCCGCCTTTAAGAGAGAACAGCGTAGAGGCGGCGGGCTTAAAAAGGCTGGGCATTTTAAAAGGGACGGACAACGGTTTGGAATTAGAGCGCAATGTAACCCGGGCGGAAGCGGTGATGTTGATTTGGCGAACCACAGGCACAGCGTTTAACGACATTGGCTATCTAAAGCCGTCTTTTTCCGACATTAGCGGCCACTGGGCGGAGGACGCAATTGAAAAGTTTTACCATGCTGGATTTGTAGACGGCACCAGTAAAACTACCTTTGAGCCGGACCGGTTTGTGACGGGTCAGGAGTTTGTGAAAATTCTGCTCACGGTGATGGGCTATGAGGGCGTAACGCTGGAAAACGCTTATGAAAAGGGCAAGGAAATAGACTTTTTGTTAAACAACTTTACAAAAAGCGTGGTTTTTAACAACGAAACGCTTTTGCGCGGCGACACGGCCCGGCTGTGCTTCAGTGCCCTTACAGCAAAATTGCCGGAGGGGAAAATGCTTTACAAAAAGCTCATTGAAAACGGGCTGTATGAAGAAAGTGATTTTGTAGGTGTGCTCCACGGCGGAAGCCCGGCGGCATATCAGGAAAATTTCGTGGATAAGCTAAACGCTCAAATGCCGAAGGACAAAAATTACATGTTTTCTCCCTTGTCAATTAAGATGGCTTTCGCTATGGCGGCAAACGGCGCAGGCGGAGAAACAAAATCGCAGATTTTAAACACCCTGGAAATTGATGACTTAAACGCTTATAACCAGAAATCAAAAGAACTGATTGCACACTACAATCAATCGGAGCTTTTAAAATTTAACGTGGCAAATTCTATTTGGATTAACAAAGACAGAATGTCCCTTGACTTTACCGAAACCTTTAAAAAAACGGTTCAGGAGTTTTATAACGCCGAGGCAAATTCGGTGACAAACGACACGGCGTTAGCGGCCATTAACGGTTGGGTGGACCAGCAGACCAACGGAAAAATTAAAGAGATTATTACAACGAACGAAATTGAAGCGCTTTTGTTAAATGCAATTTATTTTAAAGGCACCTGGGAAAATGAATTTCATGAAAACGCTACGAAAAAAGATACATTTACCGACCGGAACGGACAGCAGTCCCAACTTGATTTTATGAACCGGACGGGCTATATGAAATATTATAAAAACGGTGATGTGGAGATTGTTGAACTGCCGTATAAAAACAGCGCGGCGCATTTAGATGAAAACGGCGAATATACAGGGGTTGACCGGTATGATTTTGACGTTTCCATGTATGCCGTAAAGGGAACTTACCGAGATGGGATACTGAAAGACTTAGCGGAAAACGAAAAGCTGAAATCGGAATTCGTAGCTTTAAGCATTCCCAAATTCAAAATTGAGTATGAAACAGAATTAAACAACTGCATGCAAAATTTGGGCATTAAAGACGCTTTTATTTATAAAACCGCCGATTTTGATCCAATGATTGAAAATGGTATGGGTGAATATTTTATTAAGGATTCTCTTCACAAAACCTATATTGAAATAGATGAAAAGGGTACCGAGGCCGCGGCGGTAACCTCAATTGGAATGGCAGGATCTTCACTTCCGCCGCAGCCGATCGACGTCAAATTCAACGAACCTTTCACCTTTGTAATTCGTGATAACATCAGCGGTGAAGTTTTGTTTTTGGGCGAATTCTCCTTTGCAAAATAAAGCCTATTTGAGAAAAGCGGTGGTTTCATGGAATTATTCCATCTGTTAGACATTTCAAAAAGCATCTCTGTTATGGAGGTGGGGAGACAGGAGTGTCCGCCGGGGCACGCTTGGTCGCTTTATCTGTTAGACCGCACGGTAATTCACTACGTTGAAAGCGGCAAGGGCACCTATGTTTGCAGCGGCAAGACCTTTCACCTAAAAAAAGGCGACGCATTTTACATCCCCACCCACACCCGGGGGCGCTATCAGGCGGATGAAGCCGACCCGTGGCGCTACACTTGGATTTATTTCGGCGGCAATACCGGCGATAAATTTTATGAGGATTTGGGACTATCAAAAGCAGCGCCCATTTACACCAGCAGCAATCCCGAGCTGGTGAATGAATCCATTGGCCGTTTGGAGCAGCAGGCAGCGGCCGGCGGCACCTACGCCGTTATGAGCGGCCTATACAGCGTTCTGGACGCAATGACGGTACATAATAGCAATAAGGCGTTGGGTAAAAGGAAAAGCGGGGAGGAATATGTCGCTGCCTGCAAAAGCTACATTATGTCCAAAAGCTGTGAAAAAATAACTGTAAGCGATTTGTGCGGTCTGGTGAAATTTGACAGAACGTATCTTTACCGTTTGTTTCAAGAACACTTTAAAATGGGGCCGAAGGAATATATTTTAAAAACAAAACTGGATATGGCCAGCCAGCTGCTGACGGAAAGCCCGCTTTCTGTTTCCGAAGTGGCGGGATTGGTGGGATATGAAGACCCCTTTGCGTTTTCTAAACAGTTTAAACAGCATTTTGGGGTTTCGCCGAAAGAGTATGGCGCAAAACATAAAAATTTAAAATAAAGGAAGGTAACACATGAAACGGTTTGAGGGACTTGTGCTGTGCAGCGATGTAGACGGCACGCTGATTGACGAACATAACAGCGTTCCAAAAGAAAATTTAGAGGCAATTCAATATTTCAGGGCCCACGGAGGGAAATTTACCCTTGCCACAGGCCGAATTCCTGAGGCGGTTACGCCGGTTTTGCACGGAATTACGCTGGACTTCCCCTGCATCTGCCATAATGGGTGCAGCATCTACGATTTTTACACAAACCGTTATATCGACACGGTGGAGCTTCCGAAGGAGGCACATAAAGCCGCAGAGCAAGTTTTGGAGCTGTCGCCGGACAGCGGCGTTGAGGTTATAACGCCTGAGGGCATTTTTGTGGTGAAGCAAACCTTCGCCACCGACAGGCACATTGCCTTTGAAAAAATTACAGCCCGGAGGGCGGACAGCTTAGAGGCGGTTCCCGCTCCATGGCTGAAAATTTTGTTTGCTCAGGAGCCGGACCAAACAGACCGTTTGAACGAACAAATGCGCAGCTCGGCCTATCATGCAAACTATACCATCATTAAAACGCACCAGTATTATTACGAAATATATCATAAAAACGCCAGCAAGGGAAACGCGCTTGAAACACTGTGCGCACACTTTAACATCGACTTAAAAAATGTGGCGGCCATCGGCGACAATGAAAACGATCTCTCTATGCTTTTAAAAGCCGGCATTAGCGCCGCTGCCGGCAACGCGCCGGGCAGCGTTAAAACGAAGGCTGGAATTGTGACCTGCGCCAACAGCCAGGGTGCTGTGGCGGATTTCATTTCAAAATTATAAAAGAAGCCTGCCGTATTGGCAGGCTTCTTTGTTTATTCCACATATACCCTTTTTATCATTCCGTACCCCGTGCCGCCTTTGGGCGTGGTTTTGGGATAATCGGGATTTACTTTCATGTGAACCTCGCGGGTGAGCAGGTTCAAATCGGTTATAGCTGTCCCCGCAAAACGGATATTTTTTAAATAAATTTCGTCCACCGAGCAAACTGCATCGGGGTCGAACACCTCGCCCCAGTCGTCAGGATTGTCAGACCCGTTTTTCCACACGGCAGAAAGCGGCCCTACGTTCATCAGCCGCAAATCAAGCTGCTCGCACTGTTGAACGGTGTTTTGAACGGAAATATCTTCTAAAAACAACCGCCTGCAGTCGGCACAAACTTCAAACAACCCCTTAACAGGCAAGCCGTGAAATCCGGCAGACGTTGCCTTTGCAAAGGTAATGTTTTGAAACAACACGTTTTCAACTTTTCCCACAGAGCCGGACACGTCATTAGCCCCTGTTTCAGCATTGGCAATGTTGGGCTGGGCATAGAGCTTAAAGGTATAAATGCCGGAAAGGTTTTCAATTACGCAGTTTCGAATGTCGCAGTCTGCCGCAGTTCCGTCATCAAACAGCTTTTGCCCGGGCAGAAGGCGAAACTCGTTGCCGCTGCCTGCCACATCTTCCACCACCAAATGTTCAATGGTGCCGAAGGTTATGGCCGACGTGTTCCAGTCCCATGCATTTAAGGCCACCATGTCGTCGCCCATTTTTTCGCCGCGGATGCGGCGGATACAGCCAAACGCAGCCGGACCGTTTACATGCACGCCGTCTCTATGATTATCGTTAAAATCAATATTTTCAATCATAAAATTTTTGCAGTTGCTTATCTGAATTCCATAGCTCGAATCGGTAAACCCTGCCGGGCCGCACAATTCAGAGTCGCAAATTATCATGTTTTTCAGCGCAATTTGCTCTACGCCGCAAAGAATGATTGCACCAATGGCGCCTTGTACGGATCCTTCCCTGTCGGTGTAACACCGCTGGTTTGTTCGAATGTGCCAAATACCGCCTTCAATGCTAATGTTTTTGTCGCGGCCGTTTTGGTCTGCCGGGCCATTTGCGCCGTCTTTTATGTGCTCGTTCCGCACAAGGCACATGTTTGATGTAGGACCTTGCAAAAAGACCTGTCGGCTATCCGCTTTCAAATGATTATTAGAGGAGAGCACAATGGGTTCGTCTAAAATAATGGGCTTGCCCAAATAGGGGATGGACACGTTGCAGTATTTATTTAGCGCTTGCTGAATGGCGTTCGCCGTAACTTCGCCGGAAACCTCGTGCCAGCCGCCGGTGATGCAGGGTTGTTCAATGCGGTTTAAAATTTCATTTTTTAAGATTCGGTTCATTTTTTAGTCCCCCTATTTATGATAGCTTTCGTTGTGATTAATTTTAAAGGCGCGGAAAATTTGCTCCAGCAAAATGACCCGCATCAGTTGGTGAGGAAAGGTCATTTTCGAAAACGATAGCTTTAAATTGCTTTTTGCCTTAATGTCGTGCATAAGCCCCAGGCTTCCGCCAATGACAAAGGTGAAGGTGGAGGCACCGCCGATACAGGCGTGGTTAAACGTTTCAGCAAATTCTTCGCTTGAGAGCTGCTTTCCCTCCACACAGAGTGAGATGAGCATGTCGGTGTTTTTCATCGCCGCCAAAATCCGCCCGCCCTCTTTTTTTAGAACCGCTTCGCGCTCGCTTTCTGAGGGCCTGTCGCTCATGGGTTCGTCAGGCACTTCAATAATATTTAGTTTGCAAAAGCGGGAAAGCCGTTTTTCAAATTCGGCGCAGGCTTTTTTTAAAAAGTCCTCTTTTATTTTTCCCACCGCAATGATGTTAATGTTCATATTGTCGCCTCAATCCAAAATTTTGGAATTACGTTTAAGGATACGTCGCACCCAACGGTAATGCCATTTTCCGCCAAAACGCGGCTTACGCAGGAATATGCCAAATCGGGCAGGTTGTTTTTATCGGACAAATGCCCCAGCCAAAAAGCCCTGGTGCCGCACTTAGCCAAAGCGGCGCAGAGCTGGCCGCACATATCGTTGGAAAGGTGCCCGCCCTCGCCTAAAATCCGCTTTTTTAACGGGTAGGGATATGGCCCGCGCCGGAGCATATCCACATCGTGGTTCGACTCCACAATCACCGTGTCGCAGCCGGTGAGGTTTTGCATAATCTCGTCGGTGATAATGCCCGAGTCGGTAGCAATTCCAAATTTCGATTCTCCGTCTGTTACGGTGTAGCTCACCGCCCCGTCTGCATCGTGGGGGATAGAAAAGGCGTGAACGGTCAGCGTATTAACGGTTATATCGTCACCCGGGGTAATTTCCCGGAGGTTGTGCTCGCGCACCATGCCGATTTGCCGCGCACCCTTTGCAAACGTTTCGGCAGTGGCATATAGCGGCAGGCCAAATTTTCTGGACAATGTCCCAGCTGCGGCAATGTGGTCGATATGGGCGTGGGTAATGAAAATACCGGAAAGGTGCGTGCCGTCGGTTCCGAGCCGGGAAAGGCACTTTTCAATGTAGCCTTTGGTCGCGCCGCAGTCGATTAATATATTTGTATGGTCGTCGGTGATAAACGTTGAATTGCCCGACGAGCTGCTTAAAAAAGATTGAAATTTAACCATTTTGACTCCATTTCTTTAAAATTTAACTCAATTTCTATTATACAGCGTTCCTAACTTCCTTGCAAGACAAAATACGCAGTTTTCCGACTTTTTTGCCAAGCTGGGCCATTTAAACCTTGACAGAATAGTAAAATTGTACTAAAATATAAGTAAGGGATATTATTTTTTTTTGCCAGAGGCTTTTTTTAAAAAAAGCCAAATGGGGAGGGTTTTTAAAATGGAATATAATATAGGGGATAAAATTGTTTATCCTATGCATGGCGCCGGTGTAATCGAGGCGATTGAAGACAGGGAGATCATGGGCGCAAAGCAGACATACTATATTATGCGTATGCCAATTGGGGATATGAAAGTTATGATACCCACCTGCAACGCGGACGAAATCGGAATTCGCGACGTGATTGACAAGGACGAGGCGGACAAGGTGATTGCAAGCTTTCGCTCCTGTTCAACCGAGATGGACTCTAACTGGAATAAACGCTACCGCGAAAACGTGGCGCGGATTAAAAGCGGCAACATTTATGAGGTTGTCCGCGTTGTGAAAAATTTGATGTTTCGGGAAAAAAGCCGCGGGCTTTCCACTGGGGAACGGAAAATGTTAAACGGCGCAAAACAGATTTTGGTCAGCGAGCTGGTGGTGGCGAAAGCCATTAAACAGAGCGAAGTTGAAAACATTATGAACGAAATTGTAAACGCAGAACTTACATAAAAACAGAATTTGGAGGGGCTGTATGGCGAACAAATTGCAGGTTAAAATTTGCGGACAGGAATACACCTTGGTTTCAGACGACAGCCGGGAATATATGCTGGAAATGGCGGACTATGTTGACCGGAAAATGGTTGCGGTGAAAAACCAGAACAACCGCCTGAGCACTTCTATGGCGGCTATTTTGGTCGCCCTAAACGTGGCGGACGACATGAAGCATGCCGAGGCCAAAGCCAAAGAAGCCTTAAACAGCCAGGCGGCGGAAATTGCCCTTTTAAAAAAGAAGCTGGACGAGTCTGCAAAGAAACTCGCAGAGCTGCAAACAAATTTGTCCGGCACGGCGGGTGCCCCGCGGCAGCAGCCAAGACAAGGCTCCAAAAAATAACAATTGGATATTTGACGCATCTGAAACGCGCGGCTTTCCCTTATAATAAATTTGTGCGCGTTTCGGGTGTCTTTTTTTTATTTGTCAGCCTTGTGTGACTACGACTTTTTTTCTGTGTGCAGACGGACACAATGTGCCTCCTCCATAATGGAGACCGCTAAGGAGAACCCATAGCGGAAGGCTTCTTGCTTTTCAAAGCGTGCCATGTGCAGGCAGACCACCATCATATCCCAATAAAAATCTACAAATTCTTTGCCCAAAGTTTCTGCCCATTGATTGAGCATTTCATCTACCAGCTTGTCCTTTTTCCAATATTCTATGTCGTGCGGTTCAATGTTGTGGGCTGGGTCTAAGTCTCCGTTGAACAGTTGTTCTAAAATATTCAATAAAAATCACCCTTTGTTGACAAGGTTTTCCCCAAATGGTATAATGAAGTCACCACAACCAATTTTATCATTCGGGGACGTTTAACCCTTTTTACAATTATATTATATTCGCCTTTGTACGAAAAGTCAAGTAAAATTTCGCCGTTCGGCGAAATTTGGCAATTTAACCAAAAAAGGAGTTGAATAATTGTGTATGATGCACAAATATGTCTTAAAAGAATTCAAGTTATGCGGAACAAAAAGGGATTTCGTTTTAATGATGCTATGTTGAAAGATGCAAATATGAGCCCAACTGCAATTGATAATATTCGACGCGGGAAAACACCATCAATTGAAAAACTGATGTGTCTTGCTAAATATTTTAATTGCTCAATAGATTATTTAGTTGGGCTGACAGATAATCCTGAGGTTAACCGTTAATATAAAGGAGATAAGAAGTATCAAAATGTATAGTGCACAAGTTTGTCTGGAAAGAATTCGTATTATGCAGAAAAAGAAAGGATTTCGCTATGTTAGCACAATGCTGAGAGATGCAGATATTCCCGTTTCGACAATTGATAATATTAAGCAGGGGAAAAGACCGTCAATTGACAGAATAATGGAACTCGCTGATTATTTTGATTGCTCCATTGATTACCTGGTAGGGCGGACGGACAATCCTGATATGAACCGTAAATAAAAAAGCAGGGCACAAGCCCTGCTTTTTTTTATTTCAACTATACTAAATCAGAAAACAAATCGTCCATAGAATAGAATCCAACGGATTTTTTGCTTAAGAATTTTGCCGCGCGCACCGCGCCCTGTGCAAACACATCTCTCGACTGGGCGCTGTGGGAGAGGCTAATCACCTCGTCAGGCCCGGCAAACAACACTTCATGCTCGCCGACAATTGTGCCGCCGCGCACCGCGTGCAGGCCAATTTCCTGCTTTTCCCGCGGCTTTCTTACGCTGTGCCGCTCATAAACATATTCCGGCTTGTTCGAAAGGCTTTCCGCAATTCCGTCGGCAATGGCAAGCGCCGTGCCACTGGGCGCGTCAATCTTTTTGTTGTGGTGCTTTTCAATAATTTCAATGTCAAAGCTGCCTTCTAAAATTTTCGCGGCCTGCTTCGCCAGCCGAATTAACAAATTAATTCCTAACGACATGTTGGCCGAGAAAAACACCGGAATAATTTTTGAAGCATCAGAAAGTTCCTTTTTCTGGTCTTCGGTCAGCCCTGTGGTTGCCACAACAATGGGCAGGTCGTTTCTTTTGGCAAAGCTTAACAGCTTGTTTAAGTTCGCCGGGTGCGAAAAATCAATAATCACATCAGCGTCAACCGACACCGAAGAATAGTCGCTGTAAACAGGATAGCCGCAGTCGCCGCCGGCAATGTCGAAGCCGCAGACAATCTCCGCGTCCTCTGTTTCCGCCACAATGGCGGATATGGCCTTTCCCATACGGCCCAAACAGCCGCTTAAAATAATTTTCGTCATTCGCCGCGCCTCCTAAATTAAGCCGCGGTCTGCCATAGCAGATTTCAGCTTTGCAAGGTTTGCGTCGTCCATTTCGCACAGCGGCAGGCGCAGCGGGCCGGCGTTAAAGCCCATCAGGTTCATTGCGGTTTTTACCGGAATGGGGTTCACTTCGCAGAATAGCGCGTGAATTAAGTCTAAATATTCCATTTGCAGCGCTAAGCTGCCTTTCGTGTCGCCGTCAAAAAATTTCTGGCACAGGTCGTGGGTTTCTTTCGGCGCAATGTTCGACAAAACGGAAATAACGCCCTTGCCGCCTAAAGAAAGCAGGGGAACAACCATGTCGTCGTTGCCGGAATAAACGTCTAACTCGGGGCAGGTGTGCACCAAATCGGTTAAATATTCAATTGAGCCGCTGGCTTCTTTTACACCAACAATCCGTTCGTCTTTTGCAAGCTCTTTTAATGTGTCCAACTTGAACTGCATGCCTGTCCTGCCGGGGATATTATACAAAATAATCGGCAGGTTCACTTTTTCCATCACCTTGTCAAAGTGCATCATCAGGCCTTTTTGTGTGCATTTGTTGTAGTAGGGCGTTACAATTAAAAGCCCGTCGGCACCTAAATTTTGAGCCTCCTGGCTCAGCTCCACGCAATGTGCCGTGTCGTTGCTGCCCGTTCCTGCAATAATTGGAATTCTGCCGGCTGTTTTTTTCACGGCAAATTCAATCACGCTCAGGTGCTCTTTGTCCGGCATGGTGGCCGCTTCGCCTGTGGTGCCGCAAATAATGAGCGCGTCAACGCTGTTTTCAATTTGAAATTCTATAATATTGCCCAGTGCTTCAAAGTTCACGCCGTTTTCCGTAAACGGGGTAATCAGCGCGGTGCCGGCACCGGTAAATAGTGTTTTTTTGCTCATATGAACCCTCCTCAACTCATGAAAGCTCGCCGTTTGCTTCCATTTCAATAAATTTCTGGGCGATTTGAACCGCATTGGTTGCCGCGCCCTTTCTGATATTGTCGGCAACAACCCAAAGGTTTACGCCGTTATCAATGCTTTCGTCCCGGCGAATTCTGCCCACATAGGTTTCGTTTGTGCCTGCTGCCGTGCATGCCATAGGATAAATGCAGTTGTCAATATCGTCCTGCACCACTAAACCCGGAGCGGCCTCTAAGCACGCTCTTAACTCTTCTAAATCAAAGGGCTTTTTCAGTTCTACGTTAATGGCTTCGCTGTGACAGTCGAACACAGGAACGCGGACGGTGGTAGCCGTAATTTTCATCTCGTCATCGCCCAAAATTTTTCTGGTTTCGTTCACCATTTTCATTTCCTCTTTGGTATAGCCGTTGGGCAGGAACACGTCAATCTGCGGCAGGCAGTTTGAGAAAATGGGGTGGTTAAACTTTTGCGGAGGCTCGCCGTTAATGCCGTTTTTTAAATCGTTATAGCCGCCGAGACCAGCGCCGGAAACGGCCTGATAGGTAGAATATACAATCCGCTTAATGCCATATTTCAACTGAAGCGGACGCAGCGCCACCATTGCCTGAATGGTGGAGCAGTTGGGGTTTGCAATGATTCCCTTATGTTTTTTAATATCTTCAGGATTTACCTCAGGCACAACCAGGGGCACCTCAGGGTCCATGCGCCACGCGCTGGAGTTATCTATCACCAAACATCCTTTTGAAGCCGCAATGGGCGCAAATTTTTCGCTGGTGGCGCCGCCTGCGGAAAACAGTGCAATGTCCATTCCATCAAAGGAATTTTCGTTCAATTCTTTCACTTCATATTCTTTGCCCATGAGGGTAAGCTTTTTGCCTGCGCTGCGTTTCGAAGCGTACAGCGTATAGCTTTCGGCGGGGAGCTTCACTTCTTCCAAAACCTTCAAAAACGTTCTTCCAACCATGCCCGTTGCGCCGACAACGGCAATGTTATACTTTTTCATTATATTAAAAACCTCCTGTAAAAAATTCGTGCTTTACTATAAAAAAACCAAACTTCAAAATAGAAGTCTGGCGTTATCAACATTAAATCAATTTTAATGCAGATAGCACTCCACCGCGTAATCACACGGTGACAGTTGCATGGCTGTTCGCCATACACCCAAAAACGGCCCTGCGAACAAACCGCTTTTTCGGCACTTTTTCCTTTCGACCCGAATTCACAGAAAAATTCGCGTTCTCCCTCGGGCTACTGATAAAAAGTGCACCTCTATCAACATACTCATAGTATCATTAATTTCAGCCGTTGTCAACAGCATTTTAAATAAATTATGAAATTTTTTCAAAAACACCTTGATTAAAGCACAAATAGCATGTATAATTATATAGAAATATCAAAAACATATTGGTAAATATTGAAAGGAGAATTATTTCATGGAGAACGCTGGTATGGGTGGATGGATGGGAACCATCCTTTGGCTCGTTATCATGATTGGTCTTTTTTATTTTATGCTGATTAGACCGCAGAAGAAAAAGGAAAAGGAAACAAAGGCAATGCTGGAGGCCGTTAAGGTGGGCGACAGTGTTACTACAATCGGCGGTATTGTCGGCAAAATTTTAAAAATTAAGGATGATAAGGTTTGCATCGAAATCGGTGACAGAACGCACAAGCACCCAATGACGATTAAGCGTGAAGCAATCGCAACGGTTGTGCCCTGCACAAAAAGTCCTAAAAAACAAAAGATAGAAGAAATTCCGGAAGACATTGACGATGCAGATGATACGGAAACAGAAACCAATTCGGAAGAATAATTTTTTTTCATAATTTTTCTTTCGGAATTGATTTTTTGAAGGAAAGAAAAGTTGCACGATAAATAATCGATTTGCTTTCTTTGGAAATTTATCGTATAAATCGCCCGCCTGCCGAATATGCTTTAACAAGATAAATCGGCAGGAGGTTTGTTTATGTATAGTGAAAACATTAAAACAATGGATACCGCAGGTGGGCTTCGGGCCGCTGCGGGCGGATTTGCGCGGGGTATTATCACAGCGGCGGTGTTCACACTCGTTGTGTTTGCACTGTTTGCATGTATTTTGGCATACACCGCGGTTTCAGAGAGCGCAATTCCCATTATTTCGACGGCAGTTCAAGCGGCAGGCGCGCTGATTGCGGGCTTTTGCACGGCGAAAAGGTCAGGCAGCCGCGGCTTTTTGTCAGGTTTAGTGGCAGGGCTTGGATATATATTAATTATCTGGTTCATTGCATCGCTGGCCGGGGACGGGTTTTATGTGGGAAAACACTTTTTGTCCATGCTGGGGTTTTCTGCCTTAGGCGGCGCTATTGGCGGCGTTATGGGCGTGAACTTAAAAAGCGGCAGGAGCAACAAGCGCAAACGGTAATGTTTTTTATACGAATGATACAATGTGAAATTTGTATTGGGCGGAGCTGTGCGTAACTTACGGCTCCGCCCCTGTTTTTATCCATATCGGGAAGGAAGTAACACATGTTTAAGGTTGCAATCGACGGCCCCGGCGGCGCCGGAAAAAGCACAATTTCAAAGGCCGCAGCAAAGCAAAAAGGGTTTGTTTATATCGACACCGGCGCAATGTACCGCGCGGCGGCGCTTTTTTGCATGCGGCAGGGTATTGATATTCAAAACAGTCCCGAACAGGCAGCGGCAGCGGTTGACACAATTTCAATTGACATTGACTATCAGCAGGACGGGCAGCATATCTATTTAAACGGCGAGGACGTATCGGAACAAATCCGCTCGCCCGAGGTTTCTATGGGTGCGTCTGAGGTTTCGGCAATCGGCAAAGTTCGCGAGCGGCTGGTGGCCTTTCAACGGGAGCTGGCAGCGTCGAAAAACGTGATTATGGACGGCCGGGACATCGGAACAAAAGTGCTTCCCGACGCGCAGGTGAAAATTTTTCTCACCGCTTCGGCCGAGGTCCGCGCAAAACGGCGCTATGACGAGCTTGTGGCAAAGGGTGATGACGTGTCGTTTCACGAGGTACTGAAAGACATTGAAAAGCGGGACAGAAACGACGAAACCAGGGCGGTTTCGCCGCTGAAGCCTGCGGAAGACAGTGTTTTGCTCGACACCAGCGCGCTAAGCTTTGCGGAGTCTTTGCAAGCGGTTGTTGACATCATTGATAAAAAATTAAAGAATTAACTGAAAGGATGTTTTATTGTTGTTATCCTTTTTAAAATTTTTGGTACATATTTTTTGCCAGGTTGTTTTTTTCGTAAAGCTTATCGGAAAAGAAAACCTGCCCAGTGAAGGACCTGTTATTCTGGCGGTGAACCACACCAGTCTGTGGGACCCGCCGGTGCTGATTGCATCGGTTCCGCGCCACATGCGTGTAATGGCGAAAAAAGAGTTGTTCGACCATAAAATGCTCAGCCCCATTTTAAAAATAGCGGACGCATTTCCGGTATCCCGGGGGTCAAACGACATCGGTGCGATTAAAACCGCGCTGCAAACGCTGAAAGAAGGCGACATGTTCACCATTTTCCCCTCTGGAAAACGAGTGCTGGCAAATGAATCGTCTGAGGCAAAGGCAGGCGTTGCGCTGATTGCGGCGCGCAGTGGTGCACCGGTTATTCCCGTGGCTATGCGGGGGGGGTATAAGCCGTTTCATCAGGTGAAAATATATTTCGGCCAGCCAGTCACCATGAAGCCTGTCAACGGCAAAAAACCGACTGGGGACGAGCTGAAAGCCTTTGCAGATGAGATTATGGAGAAAATTGAGTCCTTGGGAGTGTGATAAAAATGGAACTTCGGGTAGCCAAAACAGCGGGCTTTTGCTTTGGCGTTGCCAGAGCGCTGGATATGGTGGAGGCCTGTGCGGCGGAGCCGGATAAAACATATCACACCTTAGGTCCCATCATTCACAACAAACACGTTGTGGACGAGCTGGCGCAGCGGGGAATTTCCCCTGTTGACGCGGTGGACATGGTGGGCCAAAGCGAAAACCTCATTGTCCGCACCCACGGCGTGGGCAAATCGGTTTACGATGAAATGGAAAGCCGCGGCATTGGCGTTGTGGACGTGACGTGTCCTTTTGTTAAAAAAATTCACAATATTGTAGAGAAACACCATCGGGAAGGGTATGCCATTGTAATTGTCGGCGACAAGAATCACCCCGAGGTGCGGGGGATTAACGGCTGGTGTGAAAACGCTGCGGTAATTTTAGCCACCGAAGAGGAGGCAAAAAAAGCAAAATTTGGTGAAAAACCGGTTTGCGTGGTGTCGCAAACCACATTTGTACAAAATATTTTCAAAAAAATTGTATTTTTTTTAAAAAAAACTTGCAATGATATAGTGATATTTGATACAATATGTAGTGCGACTGAAGAAAGGCAAAAGGAAGCTTATGAGCTGGCAAAAGCCTCGGACGTGATGTTGGTCCTGGGCGGGCGCAACAGTTCAAATACCCAGAAGCTTTACTCCATATGCAAAAGTGTGTGTGATAATACGTTTCTATTAGAGCATATCGGAGAGCTGGATTCAGCCTGCAATTTTGACTCAAAGAAAGTCGGAATTACTGCGGGGGCGTCCACTCCCGCGGTCATAATAAAGGAGGCAATTTGTAAGATGGAAAATTTTGAAAGCTTTGAATCCCTGGTTGAGGAGTCTTTAAAGACTTTAAATACCGGTGACGTCGTGAAAGGAACGGTCATTGAAGTTCGGCCAAACGAGGTTATCGTAGACTTGGGCGCAAAGCAAGACGGATTTATTCCCGCTGCCGAAATTTCTGACGACCCTATGGTAACGACATCTGATGTTGTAAAACCCGGCGATGAAATTGAGGTATTCGTTGTCCGCGTGAACGATGCGGACGGCAATATCATTCTTTCTAAAAGAAAGCTTGATTCAGCAAAAACTTGGGAAAATGTGAAGAAAGCATTTGAAGACGGAACCGTTTTGGAAGGCAAAGTTACCGAAACAGTGAACAAGGGCATGATTGTGGTTTACAAAGGCTACAAGGTGTTTGTTCCCGAATCTCAGGCAAGCGAACGCCGCATGTCTGACCTTTCCGGCTTCGTTGGCAAGGTTGTTGCTTTCAAAATCATTGATATAAATGACAGGAGGAAACGCTTGGTCGGCTCTGTGAGGGCTGTTTTAGAGGCACAGAGAAAAGAACTGGAAGAAAAGTTCTGGGCAGATGCGGCTGTTGGCAACATTTACACCGGCGTGGTGAAATCTTTAACCAACTTCGGTGCGTTTGTGGACATTGGCGGCGTTGACGGCTTGGTACATATCTCTGAGCTGAGCTGGTCGCACATTAAGCATCCGTCTGAGGTGCTTTCCGAAGGCGATTCCATTCAGGTTTATATCAAGGATATTAACGAAGAAACAAAGAAAATTTCTTTAGGCTTTAAAAAAGCTGAGGACAACCCCTGGGAAATTGTGAAGTCTAAAATCGAAGTGGGCGGCACAACCACAGTGAAAATTGTGAGAATTATGCCTTATGGCGCATTTGCGGAAATCATTCCCGGCGTTGACGGTTTGATTCACATTTCTCAAATTGCAAATCGCAGAATCGACAAGCCCCAGGACGAGCTCTCTTTAGGTCAGGAAGTTGAAGTGAAAGTTACGGACATTGACTGGGATAACAAAAAAATTGCCCTTTCTATCCGTGCGCTTATCCAGCCTGAAGAAGAACAGGCGGAAGCCCCAGTTTCTGCTGTGTCGGCAGAAGAACCGGCGGCGGAGCCGGAGGCAGAAGAAGCTCCTGTGGAAGAAGTTCCTGCTGAAGAAACGGCAACAGAAGAATAAGAAAACGAAATTAGCAGCGCAAATTTATTTTGCGCTGCTTTGTTTTTGGGAAAGTTTTGTGAAATAGGAGTGCGTGAAATATGAAAAATGAATTGAATTTTAATCATATCCACCCTTTTATGGCGGTCCGCCGGGAACAGTTTGCTGATTTACAGAAAAAAGCGGAACAATCTCCTTGGAAGGAAATGAAACAGGATGCGCGAAAGCGGTTTTATGAGTTGCAGTTTAACCCAGACGATTGTTTCATTCTTCGCTGTAACAGTGTGTGCGATATAGCAGACGCTGCGGCACTTCTTTATATCTTGGAACCACCGTTGAGAAAGCAATGCGTTCAAAAGCTGCTGGATATCATTGGGTTTTGGCAGCCGGAGGTTCCGGGCAATCTTTATGACGAGATGTATCACTCCGCCGGAGACCACTGGATTGGAGCAATTCCTCCAGGGGCGGCGTTTGTAAACTGCCTCTTGGCGCTGGACATTATTTATGACGACCTTACAAAAGAACAGCGTTTATTTTGTGAACAGACGTTAGAAACCATTGCGGAAAATTATATTCAAAACGATGAAAACCATATGGTGGCAATTTTAGGCGTCAGAGGGTTATGGGCGCTGTATCAAGGGCAAAAAGAGCAGCTGTTTCAGGCGTGGGAGTCTTGGAAAGAGCTGTTTATGGGCTACATCACAGAAGACGGCGCAGGCGTAATGAGCATAGACTATTCGGTTGACCGCTTTGTTCGGGGAAATCGTGTTTCAAAAATTATTTTGCCTATTGTAATGGACTTTACAGGACTGGACAAGTCCTTTTACCAAAACCAGAAAGTAATTCACTTCACCGAATGGGCGTTGGGCTATACCTATACTCCAGCGAAAAACATGTGGTTGATTGGGGATACATTGTTAACAACCGGAGTAAAAGAGGCAGAATCACTATTTTTGGTTTACGGTGCAGCAAAGTATTCAAAAAAAGCAGCAGAGTTTGCAGCGTGGCTTATGAAAGACAGGCCTCCTCGGGGAAAGCTGTTAAATTACCTTTTGTTAAAAGAAGATTTTAAAAAACCACGCGCACCGAAAAGTCAGATTTTAAAAGACGGCGGTGCATGGTTTTATGAAGATATAGAGAATAAAGATTCCCTGGCGGGAGTTTTATGGAACAGCACAATTTTTGACGGACACGGACATAAAGAAATAAATTCTGTCAACATTGCTGCCTATGGTCGCCGTCTATACGTCAATGCCGGTTACAGCGGCTGGGGCAGCGGCGCAGAAGGTTTTACTTGGAATTATATTAACCAGCGTGCGCTTTCCGCAAACACTGTTTTGGTGGATTACGACTATCACACTGTATTTGATCCTGAAGAAAAAAATGACCATCAGTTAAAGAGCGGTGCGGGTATTGTTGAAGGCTTTTCATCTGAGAAGCTGTGCTATGCTTTGGGTGATTCAGGCAGTGCACTGCCCAATGCAGTTCACAGACGTGGTTTTGTTATGGTGGCCGGTGAAAATGACGCATCTGGATATTTCCTTTTGTTGGACAGCGTCGATGCGGGAAATAAAATGACTGTAGTGCACCGCCCCTTTTCAGATGCGTACAAAATAGAAAAGAAGGACACAGAATATGTATGGAAAGTAGAAAATGCTGGTCTTTCTGTTTTTCTTGCTACACCGCCCTCTGACACAGAAATGATTGACGGAATTGTTGCAGACCGTATTTCCATATTGAACAAGAATTTTCAGCAGCAGCATATCGGCTTTAAAATAAAAAGCCTGCTGGCAAGCTATTCCGCCGGAACAATGGCGGCGACAGTCTTATTTCCTTTTGATGAGACGCATAAAAAGCCCATTCTGCAAAGAACAAAAGCGGGAGCAAAATTAATTTATTCCCATCAGGAGGATTTATTGCTGACAACAAATTGCGGTGATGGAGAAACAAGATTTAACGGCGCAGCGGCGATTGTCCGCAGAACAGGCAGCGGCTGTAAGTGGTTTTTTGCGCAGCATGCGACAGATTTTAACTGCATGGGGAGTGGATTTCATTCCACCTGCCCGATGTCTGTATTTTTTGACGGAACAGCAGGAATGTATACGGCGCAAGCCGATACGGAATTTACATTGTTTGTAAATTCAGGTGAAAGGGTTCTTATTGGTGCAAAACAGTCAAAAGTATTGGAAAAGGATAGTGGAAAAATTTCATTTTTGTTGCCTGCTGGCACAAATTCTATAAGAATCGTAAAATAAAAAAGCGGGTTTTGTACCCGCTTTTTTATGATTCATCTATACTTGTTTCCTCAGTTAGAGGCATTTCCTGCTCTTTTTCTTTTAGTAAATCACGAATTTGTGTAAGCAGTTCTTCCGTGGTTGGTCCTTTTTCGATTTCTTCGATAATTTCCTGCTTTCTTTCCAGTTTCTTTCTTGCGGTATTAATCAGTTTGACAAACAGAAAAATAGAGAACGCGATGATTAAAAAATCGAGAATGTTTTGAAGGAACATGCCGTAGTTAATGGAGTTAACCGTGCCGTCTGCCGCAGTGGACAGAACAAACTTTAAATCTTTTAAATCAATTCCAGAGGTAAGCATTCCGATTAATGGCGTGATGACGTCGCCCACCAGCGAGGTGACAATTTTTCCGAAAGCGCCGCCAATGACAACACCAACGGCCATGTCGATGACGTTTCCCTTAAATGCGAACTCTTTAAATTCTTTCCACATGTTTTATCCCCTCCGTTTTCGTTCAAAATGCAGTTATCTTTCTCCTGAATATTCTAAATTTGCGCGGCGCGCCTGAGCGTGTTGAAATTTGCGTTTAATTTTATAAAGCTTGCCGTCTTTTTTTAGCCGTGCCCCGGTTTGCTGAAAGTGAAAGGGTACACCTGCCTCTATGCACTGACGCCGTATGTCCAGCACCCAGTCGAAATCGCACACCCGGGCGTTTTCGCCGGATTCGCCGCCCACGGCAACCTGTTTTATCCCATTTAAGTAAGGCGTTAAGTCCATTGCAGAAAGCAGCGGCGAGCAAATAATCAGCTTTCGCTGAATGGGCAGATTGGTAAAAATTTCAAGGCGCTTTTTTGCCTGTTCCGCGTTTTCCACCGAACATCCCACGGTGACATTTTTGTAGCCTTCGCCCCAGTCTGGGGGAACACAGTCTAAAAACCGGTGGGGACGTTTGGTAAAAAACATGAAGTGAAGGTCTTGCCTTTGCCGCATCATGTCCCAAGCCTGAGGACGCCAAACATCTGCTGCGTCCAATAAAAAGTCTGACGTAAAGCAGGTGTAAACCAATTCGCCGGGCGCAACTTTATAGCTTCCGTCCCGTTTCTTTTTTACAGGCAAATCAAAGCTGGCGGTTTGTTTTACCTCTGATGCGTCCCGGTCATATTTTGCATCGGAACGGTAAACGTAACAGTTTTCACAGCCTGCACTTACTTTTTTGCACCCGTGCCAAAGGTTCCAATTAACCGACATATCAAAGGGGCGTAGGTCTGAAAATCAAATGGAAAATGTTGCCCTCGATGTCGCGGAAGAAAAAGGTTTTAATGCCCTTGGGCGAAACCGCAACATCGGTAACAACCTCCACTTTTTCCACTTTTAATTTTTCCACCATTTCGTCAAAGCCGTCTTCTGTAACAGACAGGGCAAAGTGGCGAATTCCCCATTCTTTCGGTTCTGTGGGGCGGCAGTCGCCGCTGCATGCGATTATCTCCAGCATCGAACCGTCGGCAGCCTTTACAAAATAAGTGCCTTTGCCGTTGTCATAAACAATTTCAAATCCAAACAGCTTAACATACCAGTCGGTTAAGGCTTTTGAGTCTTTTGCCAAAACCGCAATGTGTTCAATTCCTGTTATCATTTGATCTCCTTCCTTTCGTCATAATTTAACAAAATACATTATATAATTATTTAAGGAAGTTGTCAAACCTATTTATGCAGAATTGGGGATATTTTTTTGTATAAAAGGAGTGTTAAAACCGAAAGCACAACACCTTTCACCAAATTAAACGGCAAAATGGTAAACAACACAAGATTCATCTTTACGCTAAACGGCGCGCTGGGCATGTAGAGCGGGAGCATGATGAACAAATTGGCTAAAACGCCTGCCGCCGCCAAAGCCAGCGTTGCAAAAATTAAGGACAGTACGGCGCCCTGAAACGTTTTGTTGTGTTTATAAACCATTCCGGCAACGAAACAAAGGGTGCCGGTCATCACAAAATTTGCCAGCTCTCCCACCAGGCCGGTGGAGGTCATGGTGCAGTGAAGCAGGTTTTTAATCAATTCAGTGAGCACGCCTGCCAGAGGGCCGTAGGCAAATGCAATAATCAGCGCAGGCAGGTCTGAAATTTCCACGTCTAAAAATCCGCCAACTTTCAGGCCTGTCAATGTGCCGATGACCTGCAGCAGGAATGCCGCGGCGGAAAATACACCTACAAAGGCATAAAGACGGGTTTTGTTTGTTTTCGTGTTTTGTTGTAACATGTTTCTTCGACCTTTCATAAAAAAATAAGCGCCCTGAAAACAGGGCGCGAAAAAACGCAATAAAAAAATGGTTTTTTTGCTTCTTCCATCCGGACTTGCAACTGAAAAAGCGCATGCATATGCGCCATTGCTTACCGTCGGCTT
Source organism: Congzhengia sp. (assembly GCF_037235575.1). NCBI lineage: Bacteria > Bacillati > Bacillota > Clostridia > Eubacteriales > Oscillospiraceae > Congzhengia > Congzhengia sp. The sequence goes on from NZ_JAXUNN010000038.1 coordinate 150,080, forward strand.
CGGAATCGCACCGATATCAACAACCAGTTCTGGTTGCTCGCGGGCTAAGCGCAAATGCGCCATTACCGCCGGTCGGGAATTTCACCCTGCCCTGAAGTACGTTTTTTATTATACTACATCTTTTTTTAAAATGCAACTAGTGCACAAAATTTTTTTATTCTTCTTTTTCCCCTCTTAACAACTCGCTTTGGCGGGTGGTGATCAGCGCGTTAATAATTTCATCCAAATCGCCGTTTAACACCGCGTCTAACCTGTGGAGCGTCAGACCAATCCGGTGGTCGGTCACCCTGCCTTGCGGGTAGTTATAGGTTCTGATTCTCTCGCTTCTGTCACCCGTGCCAACCTGGCTTTTGCGTTCCTGAGCAATTTGTTCGTGCTGTTGGCTCTGCACCAGATCGTAAAGCCTGGAGCGGAGAATTTTCATTGCCTTGTCTTTGTTTTTGTGCTGAGACTTTTCGTCCTGACAGGAAACCACCAGCCCGGTGGGAAGGTGTGTTATGCGCACCGCAGAGTCGGTTGTATTAACGCACTGGCCGCCGGGGCCGCCTGCACGGAATACGTCGATTCTAAGGTCGTTTGCGTCGATGTACACTTCCACATCCTCAACCTCAGGCAGCACTGCTACCGTAACCGTGGAGGTATGAATTCTGCCGCCGGACTCTGTGGAGGGAATTCTTTGCACTCGGTGAACGCCGCTTTCAAATTTTAATTTTGAATATGCGCCCGCTCCGCCTATACTGAAAGAGATTTCTTTAAAGCCGCCGATGTCGGTGGGGTTCGAGCTTAAGATTTCTGTTTTCCAGCGGTTCGCTTCGGCATACATGGAATACATTCTGAAGAGGTCGCCTGCAAACAACGCCGCCTCCTCGCCGCCGGCGCCGCCGCGGATTTCAACAATAACGCTTTTGTCGTCGTTGGGATCTTTGGGCAGAAGCAGAATTTTCAGCTCTTCGTTAATTGCTTCAATTTTTTGTTTGCTTTCTTTAATTTCTTCTTCGGCAAGTTCTTTCAGTTCCTTGTCCGTCTCGGAGTCTGAAATGAGCTCTTCGTTCTCTTGAATCGTTTCATTCAAAGCTTTAAATTCCCGGTATTTTTCTACAATGGGACTAATGTCCGACTGTTCTTTGCAAAGTTTGGCAAAGACTGCCTGGTCGGAAATAACGTCCGGGTCTGCAATTTTTTTGCTCAGTTCGTCGTAGCGGTCTTCTATAAACGACAATTTTTCTAACATAAATGCACCTCAAATTAATTTATACCATTATTATATAACAATATCCAGAAAAATGCAACGTTTATAATACGGGAGTTTTGATTTGTATAAAGTTCCTAAATTTTAAATTATTTCCTTGACATTTTTAAATAATTTCTATATAATTATAATGATAATGGCAAAGGGGTATACCCCTTTGTTGTATGTATAATATACATACAACAACTTAACTCTAGCCGGGAAATAATTTATCATAAAATTTTAAATCAGGAGGGAGAAAAAAATGAAGCAAACAAAAAAAATGGTTTCCTTATGTTTGTCGTTGGTGTTCTTAGCGATCAGCATGTGCATGCCGCTAAGTGTCGGCGCCGAAAACACTTATACGACAGAAACAGGCGGAACCCTGACAAGACTTATTCCAACGACAAAGTCTTTTGAAGCCAACGAAACAAAAACGTTCGACTTTACGGTGGACACCACCGCAGAGTATGCGCTGTTTATGGATTCGACAGACAGTAACAAAGTCGGAACGGCAACCACCTTTGCAATCACGGAAAAGGACAGCAGCACGGCAGTTCCGTTCACTGTTCGCGAAAAAGATTCTGATGCAAGTGTAATGACTTCGGTTGAAAGCTACAGCTATGTTCATCCTTCACGCTACGGCAATACAGAAGGCTTTCAGTATGAAAGGGTAGGCAATATCTCTGAACTAAAAGCAACACTTACAGCAGGTACAAACTACACGCTGTCAGTTTCAAGAGAAGCGACACTTTCGACTTTAAATTATGTTGACCTTAGGTGTTTAACCATTCCCATTACCGGCGGAAAACAGGCAATTGCCTCGGAGGATGCAACGGTCTTTACTACCACAACGCCGGCGCATGTAAACGAGCAGCTTAATTATGGCAATACTGCCTTGCCCGAGGGTTATTCCTTAATTGGCGACTACACTGATACCAGCGTATTTGCGTCCTCAAATCGCAATGTGCCAAGGTATATTCATATTTCAAAAGATACTTATGCAGAATATAAGCTGGACATTCAAAAAGAAGGCTGGTATCGCGTTTACTACAACACAAGCACGTGGGTAGACACAAAAACTGTCACAGCAGGCGATAAATATTCATTTAAAGTTCCGTTCTCGGTAGACGGCGAAGAGAAGGAAACCTTAGTCTGGAGCTTCACGGCCACGGCAGACGGACAAAGTCCTGAAACACGTCTTTTAAAGACTTTACCGGTTCAATTTAACAAAGGAGAGCATACCATAAAATTCGGGAATGCAACAGCAGGCTCTTACGCATATCATATTTTAATGGAAGAGTTGCCGGATTATGACCCAGAAGAAGACGCAACAGTTGTAATGGACACTGTTCCGGTAAAAGTGGACAGCACCCTCTCCCGTTTTGAGCCGGAAACGCCCATTACTCTGTCTTCCACAGGAAAAAGCTATGTGTTTACCTTTACTCCGGAGGCAACGGGCGAATATGCGTTTTTCTATAATAATACGGGCTCTGCTGGAAGCCAGCCCATGACGATTTCGGTTAGCGAAGCAGGTGGCGATAAGGTTTTTGAGAACACCTGCAATACCAAGGGAGTTGTGTTTGAACGGTTTGGTGACAATTCATATCAGGCAGCGCCTATGGAAGCAGGCAAGACCTATACCATTACGCTGACCGGCACCGGCACTGCCATTACAATGGAATATTTTGATTTGAGGTGTGTTAATCCGCTGACGACCCCGGCTGAAGGAAAATTTGCTATCTCCCCTTCAGACTATGTGGTAACGTCCATCGGAAGCTCCCACATGAGCCAACAGTTTACATCGCAAAACTATAAAAATACGGAGTATCCCATGATAGGCGATTATTACAGCGATAAGCTTGCATCTCCAAGGGACAGGGTAACCGCAATTCACAACGGAAATGGTTCGTATATTACCTATGCGCTTAATGTAACAACTGCGGGATATTTTACCCTGACACTCCCAAATGTTGTAACCTATCCGGGGGATGCAAAAGCAGAATCTATTCGCCTCAGCGTTAATGGAGAAGTTTATGACGAACAGGGCTGGACGGGCACCGCAACAGACCTTACCTTTAAGCCTTTTTACCTGTATGCAGGTGTGAACCGCATTACCTTGACCAATTTGACTGTTCCGTTTGACAAGGGCGACGGCACACAAAGTGAAGGCAAAGAGGTGGGCGCTTATATTAAGTCGTTGTTGTTCGACCAAGTGCCGGGCAAGCCCGAACCAACTGCAATTTCCGGTGATACAAAGGTTGATTCAAAAATTCCCTTGAATTCAATGGAAACATCAACGGGCAGCGTTACAAAAAATGATGCAGACGGCAGCTATTCGTTTAAAGCGGGTGCTTCTGTGGAATACAAGGTAAACGTAAACGAAGCGGGAACCTATGTGGTTTATATTGACGGCAAAGCACCCCAGAACGGCGTTGACGTGCTTGTTGACGGCACCTCAAAGCTTGGCGCAACCTATAAAACCACGGGCCAGAAAGAAACGGTAAATGCAAGCTTCTCTAGCAGACAGGTGAAAAAGCTTTCTGTTCCTGTTGAACTGGAAGCGGGCGAACACACCATTACGCTGAACTTTGCAAACGGCAGTAAATGGGACGAGACTGAAAACAAGGCGGTTGACATTACAGAAGCCGACGACTATACCATGGTTGTATATTCAGCATGGATGAGAAGAGTTGATCTCACAGCAAGTGCAAGTGAAGAAATGTTCCTGCGCTCTTGGGATTTTACGGCCGTAAGCTTCCTCCAAGAAGATAAAGGCAGCAGCAGCTCTGCCGGTTGGTGCTTCCCCCATCAGTATGGACAGGGCGGCCCCTACACAGTTGGCAGCTTCACCGATTGCCGCAGCGTGGTATTCATTAACGGTGTGGATGTAACCTATAAAGTGAACATTCCCGCAGATGGTTACTACAATTTCTCAACCTTTATTAACTGTTCCGCGGCAACCAATACTTGCACCATGAACCTTAACGGAGGCACGTATTCCTGTGACGTTACAACAGACGGAAGCGGGCCAGTTAAATCAACCTTTGAACCTGTGTTCTTAACCGCAGGCGTCTATGATGTGAACTTTAAAGCGCCAGCAAGCCCGACAGGAACAATGCGGTTATACGGCATGAGTGTTACTGCGAAAGAAATGGGCGATTATGTAGCCGTGGGTGCTGACAGTGCGTCTGTAAGCGTTGCCTTTGATAAAGCTTATACGGGCAGCGTTATCACGGCATTCTACAGCGCTTCTAACGAGCTTGTGGGCATTCAGACAGATGTAATTACAGATGCTGCAAGCTACCGTGCAGACATTGCGCTCACCGACACGCCGGTTACGGCAAAAGTGTTTGTTTGGGGAGACTTGACAAACGTTATTCCGCTTAGAACATCTATTGATTTTGCCGCAGGCACCGATTCTTGGATTGTAAAATAAAATTTAATTAAGCAGTAAAAAACCCTTCGGAAATTTTTCCGAAGGGTTTTTATTTTCTTAAATTAATTTTTCTAAAAATGCTTTTGCTTCTAAAATATCTTTTATCTGTTCCGGGCCTGAAATTTCCCGCTCAATGGTCAGTGCGCCGCTGTAGCCAAGTTCTTTTAGTCTGTCGATCAGCGCAGGAAAGTCAACTTTTCCCTGGCCGATGGGTACCTCTTCACCTAAGTTTTGTCCGTCAGTAGGATAGAGGCCGTCTTTTGCGTGAACACCTCGCACAAATTTGCCGAACACGTCCAGCGCGTCCACCGGATTTGCCTTGCCGTATAAAATTAGATTTGCAGAATCTAAATTGATGCCTAAGTTTCCGGTTCCCACCGCCTCAATTACCCGGCGCAGGGCCACAGGCGTTTCCTGCCCGGTTTCAAACAGGAGATACTGTCCGTTCGATTTCATATACTCCGCCACTGCGCGGATAGCGGCAACAACCTCATGAAACTCTGTTGTACCGGGATTTTCCGGTAAAAATCCCATATGAGTTGCAATGTCGGTTACGCCGATTTTCTTTGCAAAATCAGACCCTAACATTAAATTTTTCATTCGTGTGAAGCGGAACGCTGCGGGCACAAGGCCTAAGGTAAGCGGTCCTTCAGAAAAATTCCACTTTGCCGGTCCTTCCCAGCCGCACCACAAAGCGGTAATTTCAACTTGGTGGTTTTTCTTTGCCTGGTTTACCAGTTCTGCCATTTCATCGGTTTTCAGCCGGTCGTCCCACATGCTGAGCTGGCAGGTTGAAAACCCATTTTCACGCAGACGGCGGAATTCTGTGTCGATGTCTGCGCTTAACGTAACAAAAACGCCTAATTTCATGCTGGTTCCTCCTTTGTTAATTACATTCCGGTGTCAGCGGCCCGGCCAGATCTTTTAAATAAAACAGCTTTCCAGGAAGCGTGGGCATAAAGGTTGATGGAATGTGAATGTCCGGCCCGTGGTGCAGGGTGGTTAAAAAGCTCATGCCCTGCCAGCCCATACCGCGGCCCAAAACGCCGTCAGCGCCGCCGATGCAAAAGTCCGCCTGTAAAAACAGACCCGGCCCAATGGTGTTGGCCCGGCAGGGAACTAATGTGGTGCGGCTTTTAAAGCTGGTAATTGCATTTTGCTCAATGGTCAGCGGATGAAGTTTAGCCCCCAATCGGTGGGTGGCCTGTTTCCAGCCGTTTTCGTCGGCAAAGTCTGCAGCAAAGTGAGGCTCCCAAAAGGCAATGTGACACATGCGCCCGATTCCATACACCAAAATCAGTTTCGCACCCTCACCTTTCAGCGACTCAATTTTTTGCGCATAGGCAGGAAGGTTTTCTTTCGTGGCAAAATTGCGCTGCGTTTCCGGCACGGTAAACTCGCCTAAGGGCGTGAAAAACGCCTCTTTCATGGCATATTCAAACGATGCAGGGTTATCAGGCGGCAGAGTATTGCCATCGCCGTCTGCCCACTCGTCCATGTTAAAAGTGAAAACATGGGAGCAGGAGACCTGCCATGCCTTTAAAAAATATACCGCCCAGCGATACATTCCCATGGGACCCACGGGCAAAATCAGGGCAATTTTTTCGTTTCTGTCCCGTGCTTCCTTAATTTTTAGTGCAATTTCATGACCCATAAAGGTATCAAATTCATAAATATCGCGGCATTCCACCGGCGTAAAATCCGGATTCCAAAAAGGTTCTTCTGTAACGCCCTTTTCACAGCAGGCGTCAATTTTTTTTAAGTCCCAGCCTTCCGGGTAAAAGTTTTCTAACAGAGAACCTTTCACGGTGCTTAAAAAGTCCATTTCTTCATCCTCCTAAAATTGTTTACGGTAAATAACGTTTTGTTGCAAGCTTGGGCCAGGCCAGGCATTGGATAAAGCCCTCTGCGAATTGCACGCCGCACTGAAGCCCGCGGTAGCGTGCACAGGTTTTCACAAATTCAGCAAAGTCAATGCCGTCGTGTTCCCGCATCCATTTCATCTGGCTTACATGACATTCCAGCATGTTCATTTTCAGCTCAATGAAGTCTGAAACATCTACATATTCTGTAGGGATAAAGTTCACCCCGGCCAAATTGTCCATATAAAAAATAGGTGTAACGTTTGCCTTGCCGGCTACAGCTGTTTGATAGTGGGGCACGCTGGCGGCAAAGGCAGCGTCAAACACCAGGCGGCTCACCGCCACGTGGTCAGGCATATAGTCGCTGGGCGCGTGGGTAATGATAAAGTCGGGGTTGGTCGTGCGGATTACGTCTGTCACTAAATCCCGCTGCTGCTTGCTTCCTTCATAAACCATCAAATCACCTACGTCGCAGGTGACTACGTGAATGCTGGCCAAACCGCCTGCTTTTTCCGCCTCCAGCTTCCGCATATCCCTCAGCTCGTCAGGCGCTATCACCTCGTGACCAAGGTTTCCGTTGGCAACGTGGCAAACCGTTACCGTGTCGCCTCTGGCTGCACATTTCGCCAGGGTTCCTGCACAGCCAATTTCTATATCGTCCGGATGGCAGCCAATTGCAAGCACATTCATTTTATATTCCTTCTTTCATTGCGTTTTTTATTTCTTTATGTTATACTAATTAAAAAAGAATCGCAATACATTTTTTTATGCCAAACATACACTTTTGTATCTTGTTTTTAAAGGATGTGTACATTTTATGAAAGCAGTTTATGTAAAACACCAAATTGCAAACCTGATTCCTATCAGCAAAATTGTAACCATTCACTATTTTGAATTTGAAAAGGACTTTGTGTCGTCAGGCGAGAGCCACGACTTTTGGGAGTTTGTTTATATTGACAAAGGCGAAGCCATTGTAACGGCGGGAAAGCAAAAGTTCATTTTAAAGCAGGGAGAGGGATATTTTCACAAGCCAAACGAGTTTCATGCGTTAAGTGCAAATTCCGTCACAGCACTCAATGTGTTTATTGTGTCTTTTGTCTGCAACGCAAAAAGCATGGACTTTTTTAAATCGAAAAAAATAAAAGTTCAGCAAAAGTGGAAGGGGTTCATCACCGCTATCATTGAAGAGGGCAGAAAAACCTTCGACCTTCCCTTCAACAATCCGGACTTAAAGGGCCTTACTCTGCGGGAGAACGCGGTTATCGGCGGTCAGCAAATGATTCGGACATATTTAGAACAGTTTTTAATTTCTGTTCTAAGAAGCGAAACCAAAGAGGCGGAAACAAGAATTTTTCCCACCAGGGAAACCATGGAAAACCATCTTGTCTGCGAAATTATAAAAATTATAGAAGGCGCGCTTTACACCCAGCTTTCTGTGACGGATATCTGTGAAAAGCTCTCCTACAGCAAGGCCTATCTTTCTAAAATTTTTAAAGCTTACTGCGGATATTCCATGGGTGAATATCTGATTCTGCTGAAAATAGAAAAGGCAAAACAGCTCATTCGGGAAAAGGAATTTAACTTTACCCAAATATCCGACATGCTGGCATTTTCCAATCCACTGTATTTTTCGAGGGTATTTAGACGTGTTACGGGGATGTCCCCCAGGGAGTATTTAAATTCTGTAAAAATAAATTAAAATACAAAAATATATGTTTTTGATACGATATGATATTCTAAAAAAGCGCAGCTTGCTGTAAAGTAAAAGAAAACTTGAAATTACGGAGGCGTTTTTACAATGTTAAAAATAGGATTAATCGGCTGCGGCGGCATGGGGAGCGTTCATGCCAACAGCTGGATTGCGTTAGGCGATAAGGTGCAGCTTGCGGCAATTGCAGACCCTCAGCCGGAGAAAGCCAAAGAATTCTGCGAAAAAACTGGTGCGAAGCTTTATCCCGACGGAGAAGCCCTTTTGGCGAACGAGCAGCAGTTAGACATTATTGATGTTTGCGTACCTACGTTTTTGCACACACGTTATGCGGTGGCTGCCATGGAAAAGGGCATGAACGTGTTCTGTGAAAAGCCCCTTTGCTTAAACCGGGAAGAGGCCGAGCTGCTGCTTGCAACAAAGGAGAAAACCGGCATGAAGTTCCAGGTGGGACAGGTTATCCGCTTTTGGGACGAATATTGTTATGTAAAACATGCGGCGGAAAGCGGCGAATTTGGCAAGGTGCTGTCCGGCGTGTTTACAAGGCTTTCCCCCAATCCCAAGTGGTCTTGGGAGAACTGGTTTAACGACTACACCAGAAGCGGAACCATGGCGTTAGACCTTCATGTTCACGATGTAGACTTTATCCGTTATCTGATGGGCAGAGAGCCGGACGGTTTTCACACCGACTGCATAAGGGACGCTGACGGCGTAATTCAGCAGATTTTTACAAGCTTTCAATATGGCGATGCGGTTTTTACAGCGGAAGGCTGCTGGGATTACCCGGATTGTTTCCCGTTTTCCATGGCGTTCCGCGTGAAGTTTGAAAAGGCCACTATTACTTATAAAAGCGACGAAAAGCTGATGGTGTATCCCGTGGCCGGCGAAGCTTATGAGCCGGAGCTTGATAAAATGAAAGCGGAAGACAAAGAAAGCGGCATAAACGTGTCCAACCAGGGGGCATACACAAACGAATTGCGCTTTTTTGCGGACTTTGTATCGACAGGCGCGAAGCAGGAAATTGCGCCGCTGTCTGAAGGCGTCAAATCCGTTCTTTTAGCCTTAAAAGAAATCGATGTTGCAGGCGGAGCAAAAATTTGAAAAAAGTGTTGACAAGTGTAAAATTTAGTGCTATAATTTAGTAGAATAAATTGAATAAATAAAGACAAGGAAGAGAAGGAGTAAATTTCTTTATCTGTGCATAGAGAGAAGCGGACGGTGGAAGCGCTTTCACAGAGGGATTTTGAAGTAGTCTCGGAGTTGCGGACTGAACAAAGCGAACGGAACGTGGTTGCTTTTATTAGGCTCCGACGGAACAGTTTCCGCCGTAAAAAGGGAAAGCGGCATCGCGTTTGTTTGCTGTGTCGGTTGAGGTATAGTTGTAACGCTTCTATACGAAATTAGGTGGTATCACGAGTCATTCGTCCTAATGAAAGGATGAATGACTTTTTTTATTGGAATTTCACTTGTGAAGGAGATTATACATATGGAGCTTTTAGACAATTACATGCCGCAAACATCCTTTTCCAGCTATGAGGAGTTTGCGGAAAAATTCAAAATCAACGTGCCGGAAAACTTCGATTTTGCACGGGATATTGTAGATCAATGGGCACAGCTCGAACCGGAAAAGAAAGCCCTTGTTTACTGTGACGACAATGGTTTTGAACGTACGTTTACGTTCACCGAGGTTTCGGAGCGTTCTAAGCGCATGGCACAATATTTTGTATCATTGGGCATTGGGCCGGGAGACCGTGTAATTACCCTGCTGCGCCGCAGATGGGAATATTGGATTATTGCCGTGGCCCTGCACAGAATGGGAGCGGTGCTGGTGCCTGCCTCGATTCAGCTCACCACAAAGGACATCTCTTATCGCATTGAAAGCGCCGAGGCAAAAATGCTTATCGCCATTGACGATGAGTTTGTCCGCGCACAGATTGCGCCGCTTTATGATAAATGTGAAACCTTAAAGCATATTCTGATTGTCGGCGACAATCCAGTTTCCGATTATCACGATTTTAACAGCGAATATCCGAATTTTGATTTATACGACCAGCCGGTGAACAGAACGAACGACGACGAAATGGTAATTTATTTTACCTCCGGCACGTCGGGATATCCGAAAATGGCCATTCACAACCGCACATACCCCTTAGGCCACATCACCACGGCAAAATATATGCAGCGCGTGTTAAACAACGGCCTGCACTTAACCCAGGCGGACAGCGGCTGGGCAAAATTCGGTTGGGGCAACATCTACGGACAGTGGATTTGCGGAACGGCAATTTTTGGCTACGACCCCATTCGGTTCGATGCAGGGCACTTTTTAGAAACCATTCAGAAACACAGACCCACCACGATCTGCGTGCCGCCCACCATGTACCGTTTGATGCTGCATCACGGAATTGAGGCGAAGCAGTTTGAATCTGTTACATGGTTTGCAACGGCGGGGGAGCCGCTGTCTGACGAAGTGAACAGGGAATGGAAAAACATAACAGGGCAGGACATTCACGTTGGGTTTGGCCAGAGTGAAGGCTCGCCCATCTGCTGCACTTTTGAATGGCTGGAGGTACGCCCCGGCTCCATGGGCAGGCCGTCGCCCCTTTACGATGTAAGAATTTTAGCCGCAGACGGCGGATATTGCGATGCCGGCGAGGAGGGCGAAATTGTTATCATTCCGGCAGAAAAACAGGTGGGGCTTCTGTCAAAATATTCTTTAAACAAGGAGCAATTCCAGCCCTTGCAGGGCGGCGTTTACCACACCGGTGACATTGCCTATAAGGACACAGACGGCTACTTCTACTATGTCTGCCGCAACGACGATATGATTAAATCCTCAGGCTACCGCATAGGGCCCTATGAAATTGAAAGCGTGTTAAACACCCATCCTGCGGTTAAGGAAAGCGCAATTGTTGGCGTGCCGGACGAAATCCGCGGCCAGTTAATTTGTGCCATTATTGTTCTGCACGATGGATTTGCCCCGTCGGCTGAGCTGACAAAAGAGCTTCAGACGCACGTTAAAAAGAATACCGCGCCCTATAAATATCCCCGCGTGGTAAAATATTTTCACGATATCCCCAAGACAACATCGGGAAAAATTATGCGGAAGGACTTAAAAAAGCTGGCAGAAAGCATTGATTAATCAAAAAACACGGCACTTTTAAAGTGCCGTGTTTTTATGTAATTAATTTGGAAAGGGAATAAACTTCGTTTCCTTTTGAATTTATAAGTTTTTGGTCAATTTGAAACCCAACCTTTTTATGAAGTTGTATGCTGGCATAATTATCCGTCCGAACCTGTGCCCGCGCAGCTTGAAAGCCCAGTTGTTTCGCATGACTGAGAGCAGCCAAATAAGCCTGATAAGCAAAACCCCTGCGCCGGAAAGGAGGAAATATCTTTATGCCGCAGTGAACAATGTTTTCTGTCTGTTCGCGCAGACTGATCAATCCAACAGCCTGGCCTCCTGAGTCTATTGCAAGAAGTTCGAAATATTGCCCATTGAACGTCTTTGTCCTCCATTCGGCAATCATTCTACGAATGTCGCATTGCGTCATATCTGGATATTCTTTTTGTAGAACAGGAATATCCGAATCTGAAAATTCTCGAAGCGTGACCATATCTTAAATCCTCATTTTTATCACTTTTGCAGGCACGCCTGCCGCCACGCTGTAAGGCGGAACATCTTTTGTCACAACCGCGCCGGCAGCAATGACAGCGCCTTTTCCAATTGTGACGCCTGCGGTGATATTCACTCTGCCTGCAATCCACACGTCGTCATGAATGGTAATGGGAGCGGGCCGAATTCCCTGCTTGCAGATGGGTGTGTTTACATCGTCAAACACGTGGTTCCCTGCAATCATCATGGCGTTTGCGGCAATACGCACGTTGCTGCCAATGGTTACCTGTCCCTCTTTGCCATATCCCACAATGGTGCAGTTGGCATTCACCGAGCTTCCGCAGCCAATGGAAACGTCCCCCTGAATTGCCGTGTTGTAAGAAACCGAGGTGCCGGCGCCAATGGAAATTGTGTCGCCTTTTGGGTTTATTCTGCTTTCGGGGCTGATGCGGCAGGTTTTGTGAACCGTCACATTTTTGTGGCGCAGGGCCAAACGCCGCCCAAACCAGCAGCTTATTTTCTGACCTCTTGTTTTGTTCTGCTGGTATGACACGCCGCCGTCCAGCCAGGTCCAAATGCTCATAGTTCCACGCTCCCCATGTCAAGCTCATAAAGCTGGGAGTTTTCACCGCACATCACGTTAAACAAAAGCTTTGAGCCGTCGGCGTTAAACACAGGGTGGTGGCAGATAAAATGGCGGTTGCGGCCTGGGGGCACCGCCTCACGGTTTTTACAAGGGATGTGATAACATTTTTTTATTTCGTCGCTTCTTTTGTCAATAAACAAAAGCTGTCCCTGTCCGTCGGGCGTTTTGCGGCTGTCGGTCACAATCAAATTATAATCTGCCGGGCTGATGGACGGGTGTCCGCCGGTTTGGACTTTGCTGATTTTTGTGTAGCCTGTGCCGTCATAGTTTACCATGGCAAGACACATTTTCGTTTCGTCGCCGGGCACCGGGCCATATCCCAAAAGATGCTTCCCGTCCGGGTGCCAGCCCCAATGAACACCGGGGCGATTGTAGCTTAAATCCACCGCCATATGAAGTTCTGTAAAATCGCGGTTTGCAGTGAACACATAGCCAATGCGCGGCTCGCGCCGGACGTTTTTCACCGTGTGGTTGCCGAAGTAAAACAAACATTTGTCTCCCTGGCGGTTCCAGCGCAGACAGTAACACATTAGGGTAAGCCCGTCGTTCTGGCCGTAGATCTGTTTCATTTCCCGGTCGGTTTCCAAAAGTCGGTTTTTGTGAACGTGGCTGTTTAACACATCATTCACCGATAAGATCAGCTTTCTGGTGCCCTTGTCCATGTCATATTGAAACAGGCCGTGCTCATTCCGCGCCTGAAAGGGAAAGGGCGCGTCCTCCGGATGATATTCCAGCGTGCCGTAGCCTGCGGCATACAACATTCCCATAAAGCCCGAAACAATTGGGCCGCCGTCAGTCGGGGCGCCCTCCATGTCGCCTGCTACGCGTGTTTCCAGTCCGGTGGAAAGCTCTCTGCGCACAATATACGGCACGGTGTTTGTACCGCTCTGGTAATATACAAACCGGCAGTCGGGACTCCAGGTCTGCCAAAAACCCGTGTGGAAAAAGCTGGACGAATATTTGTTTTCGCCGAAGCTGTCCACAACTTTGCCATCGTTATCGGCAATATAAACCTTGCCCGTTTCCGTTTTAAAGTCTGCCGCTGCAAAAAGCAGCCTGCCGGAGCCGTCCGGCGCATATGGATTCAGCGTATAATAACTGTGCACGCTCCACTTGTCTAACGTTACCCGCCGTTTCATTTCCCTGTAAAGCATATCAATCCCCACGCTTTCATTGATTTCATAACTTCATTATATTCAACCGATTTTTAAAATTATATCGAAATATTGTCTAAAATTTTTATTATCTTGCGAAAACGGCGGACAACTACTTGCCGCCGTTTAAAACTTGATTTAATTTTTTCATTGTGTCTGTTTCCGGCTGATGATATGAAGCAAAGGGAAAAGGAATTCCCATGGTTTCATACTTTTGCGCGCACAGTTTGCGGAATGGCAAAAGTTCAACCTTTTGAACGCAGGTTTTGTCTGAAAGGAGCGATTTTAACCGCAAAATATTTTCTGCTGTGTCGTTTAAGCCGCTGACTACCACGTGACGGACCCAGCAGGGAATTTGCCGTTTTTCAAGCTCATCTAAAAATGAAAGGGGGGCGTTCATTCCGCAGCCGATGTGGGTGCGGTAAGAGTGGTCGTCGGTCATTTTTATGTCTAAAAGCACCAAGTCGCAGAAGTCAAGGAGTTTTAATGCCCCATCGGTTAAAATGCTGCCCGAGGTATCCAGTGCGGTGTGAATTCCGTTTTTCTTGCACAGTTTTAATAGCGCTGTCACAAATTCAGCCTGTAAAAGCGGCTCGCCGCCGGAAACCGTAACGCCCCCTTCAAGCCCAAAATAGTCTTTATACCTTAAAATTTTTTCTAAAATCTCCTCCGGGGTGAACTCGTTACAATCTCCCCGGCACACGTCAATATTGTGGCAATAGCCGCAGTGCAGATTGCAGCCGTGCAAAAATACCACAAACCGCACTCCCGGCCCGTCTAACGTGCCGAGGGACTGAAAGCTGTGAATTTTTCCGGTCATAGCTTGCCTCCGTAAGTTACAACGACATGTGGAACGTGCGGCTGATCACTTCTTTTTGCTGTTCCCGGGAAAGCTTGTGGAAGTTTACAGCGTAGCCCGAAACGCGAATGGTTAGGTTTGGATAGGCCGACGGGTCGTGATAAGCTTCCATCAGCTGTTCCTTTGTCATTACATTTACGTTAATGTGGTGGGCGCGTTTTGCAAAATATCCCTTTAAAATGGAAACCAGGTTGCCGTAGCGTTCCTCATCGGTTTTGCCCAGCGAGTCGGGCACAATGGAAAAGGTGTTGGAGATTCCGTCGCGGCATGCTTCATAGGGCAGCTTGGCCACAGAGTTTAACGAGGCCAATGCGCCGTTGGTTTCCCGGTTGTGCATAGGGTTCGCGCCGGGGGCGAACGGTTCGCCGCTTTTTCTGCCGTCAGGCGTTGCGGCGGTTTTTTTGCCATACACCACGTTAGACGTGATGGTGAGCACAGAAAGGGTGTGAATTGCCCCGCGGTAGGCCGGGGTTTTGCGCAGCTCGGAAATGGTTTCTTCCACCATTTGTTTTGCAATGAAATCTACGCGGTCGTCGTCATTTCCAAACTTGGGAAAATCGCCGGTAGTTTCAAAGTCTACAATATAGCCGTCTTCATTTCGAATCGGGCGCACCTTTGCATATTGAATGGCGCTCAGCGAGTCTGCCAAAACAGACAGACCGGCAACGCCAAAGGCCATAAAACGTTCCACATCGGTGTCGTGCAGGGCCATTTGAATTTTTTCGTAGGCATATTTGTCGTGCATGCAGTGAATGACGTTCATGGTGTTGACATAAAGCCTGCACAGCCATGCGCGGTAGCGGCGGAACCGCTCCATTACTTTATCATAGTCTAAGAATTCCTCAGGGTAAACGTCTTCTTTCGGCCCTAAGGAAATGCCGCTCATGGGGTCTGTTCCTCCGTTTAAGCTTAAAAGCAGCAGCTTTGGCAGGTTGCACCGCGCCCCAAAAAACTGCATCTGCTTGCCCACTTTCATGGCGGAAACACAGCAGGCAATGGCGTAGTCATCGCCATAAATGGGACGCATTACGTCGTCGTTTTCATATTGAATGGAATTGGTTTTCACAGACACCTTTGCGCAGAATTTTGAAAACCCTTCGGGCTGGCTGTTTGACCATAAAACCGTCAGGTTTGGTTCTGCCGACGGGCCTAAGTTAAACAGGGTGTTTAACATGCGAAAGCTGTTTTTGGTTACCAGCGTTCTGCCGTCTTCCCCCATGCCGCCCAAGCCTTCGGTAATCCACATGGGATCGCCGCCGAACAGCTCGTTATAGGCGGGGGTTCTTAAGTGCCTTGCCATGCGCAGTTTCATAACAAAATCGTCCATCAGTTCCTGGGCCTGTTCTTCGGTTAGAGAGCCGTTGTTTAAATCCCGTTCTATGTAAATATCTAAAAAGGTGCTTGTTCTGCCCAGGGACATTGCAGCGCCGTTTTGTTCTTTAATGGCGCCTAAGTATCCGAAATAGAGCCACTGAATGGCCTCTTTTGCAGTTTCAGCAGGACGGCTGATGTCAAACCCATAGGAGGCGGCCATGGTTTTTAAACGTTTTAAAAAGTCAATCTGGCGGAAAACTTCCTCCCGCAGTTTAATGGTGTCTTCCGTCATATCTTTTTGCGCCAAAAGGTTGTTATCCTTTTCTTTTTCTGAAATTAAACGGTCAACGCCGTAAAGCGCCACCCTGCGGTAGTCGCCGATAATTCTGCCGCGGCCATAGGCGTCGGGAAGGCCTGTGATTACGCCGCTTTTTCTTGCCCGGCGCATTTCGTCGGTGTACACGCGAAACACACCGTCGTTGTGGGTGGTTCTATATTGAAACTCAGTTTCAATTTTATCGGAAAGCTCATAGCCATAGCTTTTACAGGCCTCGCGGGACATGCGAATTCCACCGAACGGATTCACCGCGCGCTTTAGGGGAGCGTCGGTCTGAAGACCTACAATCAATTCGTTTTGCTTATCAAGATAGCCTGCGGGGAACGTGTCTAAAGACGACACGGTTTCTGTGTCTACATCTAAAACGCCGCCTTTTTCCCGTTCTTTTGCGAGTAAGTTATTTAATTTTTCGTTTAATTTTTTCGTTCTGTCTGTGGGGCCTGATAAAAAGTCTGCTCCGCCTGCATAAGGTGAATAGTTTTTCTGGATAAAATCACGCACGTCAATGGTGTCTTGCCAGTTTCCGGATTGAAAATCCCTCCATGCTTGAATCATGTTTGTTCCTCCTTTTTTTAAGTAAAAAAAACAGACTCACAAAATGTGAATCTGCCCAGACGGTCGGCTATTTTTTACTTTTGTGCTCCCCGTGGTAAACTCCACTCATCCGTCAGTCACACAAAAACTTGTATTACAAAAATTATGATACCATATATATTGTGCTTTGTCAAGAGATAGACAAAAGATTTTTGCAAATACATGTACAAAAACAAAGAGAAACCCAACAAATTTTTCTTGACATTTTCACAAAGGTTTGCTATAATATTTTTTGTGTGATTAAAGCACATGGAGAGGTGGCTGAGCTGGCCTAAGGCGCACGATTGGAAATCGTGTGAACGTTAATAGCGTTCCGAGGGTTCGAATCCCTCCCTCTCCGCCATAATATTGATAAACCGCTTTGTTAAGCGGTTTATTTTTGTTTATACACGTTTTTTACACGATTTTGTTTAAAACAGCGACCGCTCTTTCTTCTTCGCGGGGATACAGGTGTGAATATGTGTTCCATGTGATTTCAATGTTTGAATGTCCCAGACGGCGGGCAATTTCCTGAATGTTAATTCCCTCATTTGCCAATAACGAAGCATGAGAGTGACGGAAATCATGTATGCGAATTGTTTCAAGTCCAGCGTCTTTGGCAAACTGAATGTTTTTATTTGATATGCTCGAATCGCGCAGACATTTGATTCCGCCACACACTCTTAAATCTTCACTGAAACCTTTAAACTGTTTCTGACGTGCTTTGTGTTCGTCTAATATCTTAATAAGTGGGGTAGGCATTTGCAGCACCCTATATGAGGATTTGTTTTTCGGCGGAGTTTCACGGTCGCCGCCTTTCAATTTTTGTGCAATACTCCTGCGGACATGTATTTTATCTTCTTCAATATCAGTCCACTTTAAGGCGTTTATTTCGCCCTTTCTCATGCCTGTATAAAATGCGATATTAAAGAATACATAATAACCCCAATCAATTAAACTGACAGCATTTTTGCGTGCGCATTCAATGTATTTTTTAAACTGCTCTGGCGTATAATAACGCAGCTTGTCCTCATGGCTGCTTATATCATATGCATCTTTAAAATTTCCGGCGGAAACTAAAGGGTTTTTAATAATATATTCCATTCTGACAGCGTAATTCATCATGGCCCGGAATTCTCCAAAAATATTTTGACGTGTTTTAATTCCTAACCCTAAATTATTCATTGTCGTTTTCCAGTTCTGGATTACGACGTTATTCAGTTTATCAATTTTTACGTTTTCAACATATGGGAGTATATATCTTTCAATATTCCTTTTGGATTTATCAAGAGATGTTTCTCTTACTTCATGTTTTTTGGCTTCTATGTATTCCTCAAAAAGTAGCCCAACGGTATAGCGGGAAGCCGGGACGCTATCTTTAACCTCTTTCATTAATTTTGCTTCCAGAAACTTAGCTTCTGCGTTTCCATATGCAACGCGGTCTATTTGTCTGTTTTTGCCCATGTTGTCTACATAGTTTATGCGCACACGATATTTCTGTTGTCCGTCCTTTTTGCCGTCCATTTTGTAAATAGGCATAAAAAAATACACTCCTTATTAAAAAATAGGTTTGACTAATAAGAGTGTATATGATATACTATAAATAAGCTTTTGGGTGTATATCATTATGCACTCTTATCCATGCCCTTGTGCCTACTGCAATAGGCGCGGGGGCTTTTTTACTTTTGGTTTTATTTTAAAAGCGAGATAACGCCAAATATTGTTGCAATTATAATTATAGCAACTATGAAGAAAGGAGCAACCAGACAGCCACATGCAGCGTCATTTACTATTTGATTTGGTGTTTTTGCGCCACAGTGGGGACAAGCGTTAGCTGTTTTCGCTATATCAGCTCCGCAAGTTTTACATTTCGTCATTTTTGAAAATAGTTTTGTACCGCTCCCAACATCAGAATTAAGGTAATCTAATATTTTTGAACCTTGTTCCTTACTGATTATAGAACCGCAATTTTTACAAATTTTTGTAGATTGAGTAATTTCAGCTCCGCAGTATTTACAAAATCTTTTTTGTTCCTCGTTCATCATAATCCCCCTATTTTGTAGTTATTCACAATCCTTACACTTACGGTACCCGGCAGCGATGGCTTCATCAAGGTACATAGTAACGGCTGTTTTTGGTATATGATAGCAATTAGGGTCGGTGTGATACACGTCGCCCGATTCTGCTTTCCAGACGATTTGCTCTAATTCCTTTACTGTGACCTTTGGGGAGACAACAGGCTCTGCCTCTGTCACTTCGGTGATTGGTATCGTTATAATATCCGGCACATCTGATTTGCTATTTAGGTAAAATACAAACAAAGTGCAAACTACAACGATTGCGGTAAGGCCAAACATTGATATCAATTGTGGGATTTGGCGCTCTCCCGCCTGATTGGACTTTATATATCCGCTGTATTGTAAAATAAGTTGCTTTTCTATCGCAAGCAGTCGGCCTTGTCTATCTTCCTCCAGCAAACGGTATGCTTCTGCTGCTGACTTGCTGTCCAGTCCAGTAAGACGTGCCAAGACACAATCTGACATTCCGCCGATTTCGTGCAAAATGCATGGCGGCGCCACAGTGTAATATGCAAACGCCTCAGCTTCACGCTCCTGCTCTTCATTTTCCGCAAACCTTACTTTGCCGGAACGTTTATGCTTTGCTTTTATGTGTCCTAACTCATGGTAAATGGTATGTAGCTTTTTTCCATAGCTTAAATCGTCGGAATATAGGATAGCCGTGAAATCATCACAGACTACGGAAATCCCGTCATTCTGCCTCATACCCTCCAAAACCTCAGGCCATACATCAGCCGGAATCGCTCCCTGAATAGATTCAGCCGCCGAATAAGCAACTAAGATAATGTCCTGTTTTTCGAGTACAGTCTCCAACTGCTCAATTGGTATGTTTAATTCCTTAAATTGAGCCTCCAATAAAAACCTGTACGACAACATTTTAATGTTTTCCATAAAGCAAATTTCCCCCTTAAATAATTTTAAAAATCTAAAATTATTATAGCAAAAGATGTCGTTGCTTGTCGATAATTGGCAAACACTAAAATGTCATAATTTAGATTATTTAATTTTTAATCTCTAATTTCGTTTCTCATTGCTTTAATTACGCCTTCAAGAGCTGTAAACTCAGCTTGTGTTAATTCATAGATTTTTTCATTATATGCTAAAACACCTTTATCCTTTGGGATTGACGATTTCACGACTGACCCTTTTCCCTGTGAGCCGTGTATCGTGTAGGTGTTTGTTGCGCTACTTTTAATATCTGCTATTGCTCTTTTCTTTGCCAAAAAAGAACTAACTGGTGACTTGTTGCTTTCTTCTGATGATGGGTCAGGCTCCCAACCCATAAGATTGGAAGGTGTTGTTTGGAGGGCTTTCGCCAGTGGTTTTAGTACGCTAGACGGTAAATCATCAATCCAGTCGCTCTCGTATCTATATATAGTTGTACGGTTCTTGCCAACCTTATCAGCAAGTTCATCAACCGTCATGCGAAGTTCTAATCGACGCTGTTTAATCCTTTGACCCGTTGTCACTACAAATCACCTCAAAGATAGTCTAACATATATTTTGCAAAAATGCAACTACAAAAATCACCAAAAAAACACTATTGCATTTGTGCAACTTTTTGAAAATTTTTACTTGACATATTGTTGCATGTGTGCAATAATAATGATGTGGCACACATGCAACTTTAGCTGAGAAGGTGAAAAAAATGAATGTACCAAAACTTAAAAGAAAAATAGCGGAAAAAAATTATAACATTTCAACACTCTCTAAAACTATCGGTATTGATAAAAGCACTTTTTACAGAAAAACACGTTCAAATTCCCCAGGCTTTTCCATTAGAGAGGTTAAAATGATTTCAAACGCATTAGAATTGACAGGGGACGAAATTAATAGTATTTTTTTTGTATAAAATATTGCATAAGTGCGACTTGATTTATGAACCCAACCGCAGGAGGTGAGGAATGTGGAATATATTTCAGAGAGAATAACAAATATAGCAGATTTGGAAGAACTTGTTGATGAGTGTTGCACGATGGTTCGCGTATTACAAACTGAAAGTCCTCATAATGAGAACTTTCAGTCATTGATTGATACTTTAAATCAAATACAAAATTTTAAACCAATAATTGATATATTAACCGATGGTTACTCACAATAAGTTATT